>JBEBBR010000152.1:0-8975 GCA_041158285.1 Actinomycetota bacterium | reverse complement strand
ACGAGTGTGAGGCGACGTGGATCCGAAGCAGTGGCCGCAATGAAATGTTCTGAGAATTCATTGAGTCCCTTATAAGGCTTGATGCCACCCAGAATTAATCCGAGTTGACCACCTTGCGGTAATCCCCATCTAGCACGTGCATCTTTATTGTCCTGAGGTGCTGAATAGAAACCGTGGTAGCCAGCATGTTCTGAACGAACAACTTTGGCTGGATCAATTTCAAAATACGGTGCACATTGAGCAACTGTGTCCGGACTCATCACATGAATGAGGTCAGCAGATGCGACCATAGATTTGCGAACTCGAATTGCAAATTCCTGAGTGAATGATTCATGTGGCAAAACATTGTGAACTGTCCATACAATTTTTACTCCAGCCTTTTTGGCAGAGTTCAAAAGTTGTTCAAAGTCTTCGATGTTGCGTAATGCACGTTCATCGGAGGTTGCACCAGCGAGAACCACGTTCAGCCAATGTAAATGCAAAACGCGTGGAAGATCTGTTGGTGCGTTGATAGCAGCAGCCACTGCATCTTCAATTTTACGAAAACCTTGATGTTGGATCTTCTGCTCGGCGAAATACGCATAGAGCAAACGCTGATAAGGATTGTTGTTCATCTCTGGCGCAAAGAACCACAGCGCAGTCGGATCACTGATGAACGAATTTTCGGATTCAGCGTTTGTGGCTGTTTTCATTCCAACCATGAGGGGATTGATAATCATGATTATTTCCCTCTCAATCTTTCCACTGACGTGATTGCATTAGTGATGTCTGATTGTGCACTGAAGCTGCTTTGAAGTTCGAGGAATTTAGCTCCACTTCGTTTTGCGTATTCTGATACCGATCTATCGCCAGAAGTTTTGGATGAAGTGGTTATGAGTAAGGATTTCGAGTCACTCCATTGAGCAAGTGTTGCTGCGCATAACGCAGTGATGTGATCGTCACCAGCACTTGGAAGCGCAACCACAAGATTCGGAGTCTTCATTGATGCATTGATACTCACGGCGATGTCAGTGCAGATTCCATCGAGCAATGATTCTGCGACGACAGGAAGTGCACGCGGTGCCCTCACATCAATGCTGTGCACTTCAGCTTCGAATGAGTTTTCGAGTTCTGCAAGTAATGAGCTTTGAGCAGAGTTGAGTTTTGGACCAACCAAAACAAGCAATGAAGAACGGGAATTTCCAGTGTGATCAATATTGATAAATGGTCGCCACCCGGGGACAGCGCTCAGATAGAGCGTCCAGATTTCACTAAAACGACGATCACCATTCGGCTTTGGTGAAAAGATAATGAGGCGCATTGCCAGTCTGGTAGCTCGAGAAATTTTGCCGAGTAGGAAATACACAGGTATCAATTGCCGGGCAACTGCCGGCAAAAACAGTGGAGCCTTCATTGCCTGCAGAAGTACTGATTCTGCTAACTGGGGTTTTCCTAGGATTCGAGCGAATGCTGCTAGGAATAGAAGTGGTGACACCAAGAATGTGAATGCCATTCGGGCCGTAACGCGAATCAAGGGAAATGCGAATCTCAACGGAGATCGAGTCAATCCTGGATTGTTGAGTGCCAGTGTGGTGACCCAAGCAGGACGTTGAAGGCCCATTCGATCGCTCCTCCAACCCAGCAATTTCCGTGTTCTAACCGCCCTGAGTTTACCCAGAAATTTCAGACTCATCGGCGGCTACAGGTACCCTACGCCCGTTCAAACAGCGGAAAGGTTCGAAGTGGTTTTCTCCTCCGCATCCTTTCTTTTCCTTTTTCTTCCCGCTGTTTTAATCCTGGTCTATCCACTGCCTCGCAAATATCAAAATTACGCGCTTCTCAGTTTCTCGATAGCTTTTTATCTCTGGGGTGCTGGTGCTCATATCTGGGTAATTGGATCGGTGTCACTCATCTCATGGGTATTGGGATGGCTTGTTTCGCGATTCAAACAAAGTGCGCGGCTTGCGTTTTTTGCACCGATGATTGTGCTGATTGCACTTCCGTTGTTGATGTTCAAATACGTGCCAGTGATTGCATCCGCATTTGATGGATCATCTAGTCCAGCTCAGCTGTATTTGCCTTTGGGAATTTCGTTCTTCACATTCCATGCGATTTCGTATGTCATCGATATACGTCGAGGACAGATCGAACACTCAAAAAATCTCAGCCACTACTTGCTGTATCTCTTTTTGTTCCCACATCAAATCGCTGGACCGATTGTTCGATTCAGTGAAATCGTTGATGAGATCAAAGCCCGTAAGCGCCCAACCTCATCTGACGTCATTTATGGAATCTCTCGATTCGGTTGGGGTCTAGCAAAAAAGACCTGCATCGCTGATAACGCAGGTTCAGTTGCAACTGCAGTGTGGAGTAACACCGCAGCAGTTGATACGCGATCTGCATGGATTGGCGCACTCGCCTATGCAGTGCAGATTTACTTTGACTTCTCGGCGTACTCCGACATGGCTCTGGGATTGGCACGTATCTTCAATTTCCATTTTCCTGAAAACTTTGCAAGCCCTTATCGCTCGCGCAGTGCAACGGAATTTTGGAAGCGCTGGCACATGACGTTGTCCCGTTGGTTTAGAGATTATGTATACATTCCAATGGGTGGCAATCGTCATGGCAAGGCACGCGAAATTGCAGCATTGTTGACGACGTTTGGCTTAACCTCGTTGTGGCATGGCGCGACGTGGCCCTATCTCATCTGGGGTGGCATGTGGTCCGGATTGTTGATCATCGAACGATTGACAGGACTGCGCAAAGCAACTCGATTCAATGTGATTCGCCGAGCTTGGATGATTCTTTTCATTGTCTTCTCGTGGGTGCCATTCCGCTCAACTGACACCGATGCCATGATGAATATGTGGTCTGCGATGGTCCAAACCACCGGTGACAGCATGAATCCTGATGTCACCGCGGCCCTCACACCAATTTCGATCGCAGCCATCACAGTGGGCTTAATCGGGTTCCTCATCCCGCAACGCATGGGCTCCCGACTGCATGATTTTGTAGTTTTGAGGGCAGATGGGGCACCGCGTTTGCAAATTGCCCTTCCTCTGGGGTTCGCTTGCCTCCTCATCGGAGTGATGTTGAGCTTGTGGAGTTCCTTTAGTCCGTTTTTGTACTACCAGTTCTAAGTTTGGAGCACGTATGAACCACCCCACTCCGAAATCGGCACCAGGGCATCACCGCCTGCCGGTCTTTGGGTCATTAGCAGTGTTCGGCATGGCCGCAGCGCTGACTTCAGTGTGGTTCATTGGACCTGCCGCTGGTACAAGTGCTGCGATGGAAAACCATGCGGTTGCCCAGTTGCCAGTGGTCGACACTGAGACTTTGCTCGATGTGCAAACTTACGAACAGGTTGAGGCTTGGGCCAAAGATCATGTTCGGGTTAAACCAGTCGCTGTAGATGCAGTGAATGCTGCTGCCAAAACATTTGCATCTAATTCGTCCTCTCGAATTTTCAAAGGTTCAAAATTCCGCGCCAACCGCCCTAATGAACTTTTCCTAGCCGAAGAGTTCGTGGGTCGTTGCGGAACTCCTTCGATTGAAAAAGCGCGCGCAGGACTTGACGCTTTACTCGAGGCTTCTTCTACTGGCGGTAAGCGTCTTGTTGTCATCATCGCACCTTCGAAATATCGAGTACTTGGCCATTTACTCGGTGCGCAACTTCCAGAGCTTGCTAAGTGCGCAATCAAAGAAGATGCAGTTTTTGCTCAACTCGCTATTGAGTATCCCGAAACAATTCGTTACATCCAGGCCGACAGAGTTATGGCTTATGCACCAAACAATCCCTACTGGGCTGGCGATTCTCACTGGACACCACTCGGCGCACAAGCTTTCACCGAACAAATTGTGTCGACTGTTGGAAATGTGACGTTGAAGCAAGCTCAAGCATTGATGAAGAAGCGGATAGTCCAACGAGGAGTTATGACTCGTGGAGAGCTATTCAAATTGATTGGCGAAACAGGTTTAACTTCTTCACCAATTCTTTATGCGACAAATGCCAATCGTCCTAAAGCAGTTTTTGGTTTCAATGGTGCAGATAAACAAGCCTTCTCATGGACTGCGCCACATCCGCTTAAAACAGCAGACAAGTCTGTGCTCGTCGTACACGATTCATTTGTGAATGTTCCCTTACTTTCTGCGCAGTATTCACAATTCTTTGCAACGGGATTTGATGTTCACTGGTCATACGCATCATCTTTTGTCAAAACACCTGCAGTTAAAACTGTAGTCATGGAAAGTGTTGATCGCACATTCATGTCGCGTTTATTGCGCATTCCTGGCGTAGATGAATCAACTCCTGACAGTGCAGACATGATCATGTTCTTGGATTACCTTCGTCGCAAATAATTTTTAGTTATTGCTCCATCGATACACGAGCACTTCCCATGGACGAAGTTCTGTCGTCGGTGAAAGTTCTGGAGCAGTCGGATAGTTGTGAATGTACGAGACAGCTTTCGGCATAAGGTCGGTTGGTAGGTCGATCGAACGGGACTCGTTGCTGAAATTCGCAATGGTCAAAATGCCATCAGTATCAAGGCGTCGCGCGAAACAATAAATGTATGGGTCGTCTGCTGCTAAAAGCGTGTAATCGCCAAAAGCAATTACTGGATCTGACTTTCGCATGGCAATCAACCGTCGATAAAAATGAAAAACTGAGTCTCGTTGAGCAACCGCAGCTTCTGCATTGATTGAAAGGTAATTGGGATTCACTTCCAACCACGGTGTTCCCGAAGTAAATCCAGCATGCAGAGATTGATCCCATTGCATCGGGGTTCGGGCATTATCACGTCCGAATTTTCGATATCCGCGAAGCAATTCTTCGTCACTGACCCCATGCTGTTTGGCTTGTGAATAATGATTGAGAGTTTCTAAATCTTGGAATTGCGCAATTGAAGTAAATGGAAAATTTGTCATGCCAAGCTCTTCACCTTGGTAGACATACGGAGTTCCACGATGCATATGAAGTACCGCACCGAGCATTTTTGCAGAAAGTTCTCTGAACTCAGAGTCATTTCCCCAACGAGAAACAATGCGAGGTTGGTCGTGATTGTTCCAATACAAACTGTTCCAACCAGTTGAACCTATTTCCTTTTGCCATTGCGAAAGAGAGGAGATCAACTTGAACAAATCGAATGGGAGTTCATCCCACTTGCCGTTACCTTGATCAATTCCAACATGTTCAAATTGAAAAACCATGTCGAGCATATGATTGTTTGGATCCGTTATTTCAACCGCTTGCTCTGCGTTGATTCCAGGAGCCTCACCAACAGTTAAGAAAACCTCGTCGCGATGAGCGAAAACTGCTTGATGCATTTCTTGAAGAAACTCACTCAAGCGTGGTCCGTTAGCAGTCAATGGAAAGCCATTTCCGAATTCATCGCCAGGTGCCATCTCTCCATCTGGAAGTCCTGGAACTTTGGAGATGAGATTTATGACATCCATTCGGAATCCTGCGACACCACGATCTAGCCACCAATTCATCATGGCATAGACAGCTTGACGCAACTCTGGATTTTCCCAATTTAAGTCAGGTTGCTTCTTTGAGAATAGATGTAAGAAATATTCCTGAGTAGTCTCATCGAATTCCCAGACAGACCCAGAAAAGAAAGATGACCAGTTGTTGGGGAGACTGCCGTCAGCTTTCGCAGGTTTCCAGATGTACCAATCGCGTTTTGGGTTGGTTAATGACGAACGAGACTCTTGAAACCATGGATGCTCATCAGAACTGTGATTTACGACAAGATCCATCACAATTTTGATATTGCGCTTTTTGGCTTCTGCGATCAGTTCGTCGAGATCAGTTAAAGTGCCAAATAATGGATCGATGTTTTGGTAGTCAGCGATGTCGTACCCATTGTCATCCTGTGGTGAGGTGTACATCGGTGAAATCCACAGCACATCAACCCCAAGCAGGGCCAAGTAATCAAGTCGGCTAATGATTCCCTTGATGTCGCCGATCCCGTCGCCATTTGAATCAGAAAAACTCCGTGGATAGATTTGGTAAACCACAGAGGTTTGCCACCATGGCGCAGGTGTCTGAGTCGACATATTTGTTCTCCAATCAACTCGCTAAGACTAGTAATCCCTCACGATTAGCGGATGTGGTCAGTGCAGAGTGGAAACAGGTCTAGGCTGCTAACACACGAGTCATTCGGGCTTGCCTTAATAAAGGAGCCATCATGGCTGAAAAATCTCCCGCAAAAAATTCTGGCAAAACTGCTCCAGCGAAATCTCTCAAAGAAAAGCGCGCAGATAAGAAAAATAAAGCTGCCAGCAAATTGCTCAACGGTTTAGAAAAGTAAATCTGCACTATTTGTCAGAGAGATTTTCTGATCTGGCATGGTTAAGTATGCGAAAGATGCGTTCTGCTCGTCGATGATCTGGCTAGCTTTGACCATGCCGTTCTCCCATTCAAAATCAGAAGTGGTGTGGGCATCCTCAACCAACGTTAGGTCGTAACCAAGTTCGAGTGCGTTGTGAGAAGTAAATCGAACGCAGTTGTTGGTTTCGGCGCCAGTGATAACAAGATGGCTCACTGAGAGTTTCGCGAGTACTGCAGCTAGATCAGTTTCGACAAAGGAACTTCGAAAGGTTTTTCTGATCTTGGGTTCGCCAACGTTTGGAGCGAGTTCGGAAACGATTTCCCAGCCTTCACTATCGATGGGAAGTCCTTCGTCAGAATGCTGAACCCAAATCACTGGCACTCCGGCAGCTCGAGCTTTCTCGACGCAAGAATTGATGTTGGCAACGATTTCATCGCGCTTATAGGCGGTTGCGACAACATCGTTCTGGACGTCGATAACCATCAGTGCTGTGCGGGTGCGATCTTTGAATCTGCTCATGAGCTAAGGCTAGTTGCTATTTTCTGAAGCAAACCACGTAAACCTGTTCACCTTTGAAATCTTCAACAAAGTTTTCCTCGGGATGTTCTTTGAAGCCTAAAGAGTTCAAAAGATTCATTGAAGCCGTATTCCGACTGTCTGTATGAGCGATGAATGTCGTTGTGCCATGTTCCTTTTGCAAAAAAGTGATGAGTTCCGAGATCGCTTCTGTCGCATATCCTTTTTGCTGATGTTGAGCAGCGATCGTAAATCCGATCTCAATTTCATTTTCAGAATTTTCTACATGGTGGATAGCTAAATCTCCAATTAGTTCACCGGAGTCACACAAATGCACGCCAATTTGCAACCATTTACCTTTGTCTGGAAATTTGATATCGATTTGCGATTCCAGCAACTCAACAGCTTGAGCCATTGAATAGTTTGAATCCCACCCTTGAAACTGCGCAATGGAGTGATCGCGCCGATACTCAACAAAAGTTTCGAGATCAGTTCGTTTAAGAGGCTCAAGAAGCAATCTCTTGGTGAGAAGTGGGTAAGGCATCTAGTCAGTTTATTTAGATGAAATATGGACTCAGCAATAGCTGCTGACCATGAAATAACTGAAGTAGGCCCCGACGGGCTCGAACCGTCGACCCACGGATTAAAAGTCCGTTGCTCTACCAACTGAGCTAGAGGCCCGCACGTGACTTGCGTCGTGTGCAGGGCGAAGGTTAGCGGATAGCAGCCTCGACTGTTGCAGCGGTGGATTTGAACCTATTCTGCCCACATGAAATACGTCGCGACTCCCGCAGTTTTCTCTTCACTGGCCGCACCTGTCGGTTTGGTGGGAGGTTGGTCAGTGGCCAGCCTGATGTGGCCAGAGTTTGATCCGGTGGCGCAAACCATCAGTGAACTTGCTGCAGGTGATGCACCTACCGCGTCACTCATGAACCTCATGTTTGTTTTGGCTGGGCTGTGCCATATGACGACCGCGTGGTTCGCACCGGGGATTGCGGCTGCGGGGCGGGTAGCGCTTGGGCTGGCCGGACTCGCGAGCATCGCAGTCGCTGCATTTCCGTTACCGACGGTCGCGACCACGAGCACAGAGCATCGCATTGCGGCTGCCAGCTCCTTTATTCTGCTTGCTGTCTGGCCGTTACTCGGTTGGACCAAAAACCATCCAGTCAGACTGCTTCGCCCAGTGCCCATGATTTCGTCCGCTCTTGTACTTGGAGCGTTGTGCTTATGGTTCTTTTTCGTGTGGTCTGATCTTGGTGGCACAACTGGATTGGTCGAACGAATTGCAGTTGCGGCCGAAGCAGTGTTTCCAGCGATCGTCATTAACAGACTTAATGCTCATTCGGACTAAACGTTAAGAGTCTTGTCCTGCCCAATCGGAGCGAACATGTCCAAGGTGATGTCTAACAATTTCACGAACAGCGTTTACATCTGTTCCTTGTAAAGCTTTGATGAGTTCGTGATGTTCGTGTGCCGATACATGCAATGTGCCTGCTTGAGCCAAACTGCGAAGGCCAAGCAATCGAGATTGAGCTCGTAGAGACATCACGATATCCGTGAGAGTTTGATTATTCGTTAGTTCAATTAGTGCGCGATGGAAAATGCGATCAGCATCTACATATGCAACAACATCGCCAGCTGCCGCTGTATTCACAATGTTGTCGGCGAGCAATGTGAGCTCTGAAATGGTTTGTGCGGAAAGTTTCCCAGTGAGGCTTGCGACGGCTTCAGGTTCGAGCATGAGACGAATGTCTGTAATTTCATCAAGTTCAGTTGCGGATAATTCACGAACTCGAAAACCTTTGTTGCGAACCGCTTCGACAAGTCCTTCTTTTGCAAGGTCGAGCATTGCTTCGCGGACCGGTGTGATCGAAACCCCGAACTTTTCGGAGAGTGCAGGGACTGAATACACAGTTCCGACGGTCATTTCGCCAGCAATCACCGACGCCCTCAATGCGTCAGCAATTTGCTGACGCATTGAGACTGTTGGCTCTAGATTCAGCATTAGGCGTGTGGAGCGTAAGTGACAGTGTGAATGGTGGAATAGAAATCAAGTGCACCGAGACCTTGTTCACGCATACCGATCGATGAATCTTTCTCGCCACCAAATGGTGCGTAGAAGTCAACACCCGTTGTTCCTGCATT
>JBEBBR010000151.1:0-3073 GCA_041158285.1 Actinomycetota bacterium | reverse complement strand
GTGTCTGTAGTGCGAGGTCATCGACCTTGACAACAACTCCATCAATTTCATGTTCGACATCGTGGCGATGTTGGCCTTGATATGAAATGAATTTCAAAACTTCTTTGACTGAAGACACAACACGATGATGGGTGCTGGTCGGCAAGCCCCATGCGTGCAAAATCTCATACGCTTTTGATTGCTCCGAAAGATTGATGCCTTCATGTGAACCGATTCCATGAACGGTCATTCGCAATGGTCGTGATGCGGTGACGCGAGGATCTTTTTGCCGGAGTGAGCCAGCCGCAGCATTTCGAGCATTTGCAAATGGAGCTTTACCCGCTTCGACTAGCGATGCATTGAGTTGTTCGAACAGTGCAGATGGGAAATAAATCTCTCCGCGAATTTCTACTACGGGTGGAATCGGAAACTCAGAACTTTCGGTGAGACGATCAGGGATACCCACAATGGAACGCACATTCGCAGTTACTTCTTCACCAGTACGACCATCACCGCGAGTTGCAGCACGAATCAATCGACCAGCTTCATACGTCAGATTGATTGCCAAACCATCGATTTTGAGTTCGCACAAGAAATTCGGAGTGAATCCGAGATCTTTGGTGACGCGTGCTGCCCAATCTTCAAATTCGGATTCAGAAAAAACATTGTCCAAACTCATCATGCGAGTGAGATGCGTGGCTGGAGCAAAGTCGGTTGTGTAGGCGCCACCAACTGATTGAGTTGGAGAGTCAGGGGTGCGAAGTTCTGGGAACTCTTCTTCGATAGCGCGAATTTCAACTTCAAGTTGGTCGTACGCAGAATCACTCACGGTCGGAGCATCAAGAACGTAATAGCTGTATCGATGATCCTCGATTAATTCGCACAGTTCTTTGTGTCGCAATTTTGCGGAGGTTGAAGGATCGTGTGACTTTGCCACTAGTGAGATCCTTCCTCGAGTTCCCGAAGAATATCCGCTGCACTGACCAAAGTGTTGAGTTCACGCGCAGGATCGGCGCTAAAAGCCAAGCCGCAGGTTGGGCTGATGTTGAGGTAATTCTTCAGTGAATCTAAAGGCGCACTTACCTTACGAGCGAGATCAACGACAGGATCAAGTAGCGCCCGCGCAGCATTCGACTGAGAACCTTTATGCGCGGTATCTAAACCAGCAATAAGAACAACATTTTTGTCCCACATGTCGGTGATGAATTCTTCGTCACCGTTACGAAGCTGGGACATGTCAACAGAGATGCCATCGAAACCCGCCTTCACCATGAGCTCTAACGGCGGTTGATTCGCGCACGTATGAATCCATGCGACAGCATCTTGAGTGTGTATCGACTCAGAAATGTTGGTCAAAAGTTGCTGAACAGTTTGGCCATCAACGGGCGGGAGTGAGCCGCGACCAGTACGAGTCGGAACTTCACCACGTAATACTCCCCCGATCCATGGTTCATCAATTTGGATTACCCAACTCGCATGTGGAAATCGACGACGTGCATCTTTAAGAAAAAGTGAAACAGCTGCAGAGATTCCTTGCGCATAATCTTGAACAGCACCAAAGTCATTTATGATTCGATGACCATTGATCATTTCAATACTTGCAGCGAGTGTCCACGGTCCCGCAATTTGCATTTTGAGAAAACCAGAATGTTCGTGTGCGACTGCTTCGAGTTCATCGATATCTTCGTTCAACCACGAATTCGCCCTGCGCATGATTCGATTTTCGCCGCGAGCGATACGCCAACCCGATGGCGTTGTCTCGATAGAAAAACCATCATCGACTCGATGTAGCAAACCAACAGTTCTGCCAACCATTTCGCCACCAGGTCCGCGCGCAGGCAATTCCGGTACGTGCACCAAATCAGTCACAGTGTCAGTAATAATTCCAAGAGATTCATGCGCAGATGTCCCTGGCATCGAACCTAAACCAACCGCACTACCTCGCGGGGATTTGTTGCGATCGATTGTCATCGACGACGTGATGCATCAATCATGACGGATCCAACAACTCGATCTCCATCGTAAAAAACAGCTTGCTGTCCTGGCGCAACACCACGCAAGTGTTCGTCGGTGACGAAGGTCAAACCGTTCTCATCCGCGCGAGTTATTTCACACATCACTTCAGTGCCATGTGCGCGCCACTGAACGCCAAGTCGCGCGCCAGCTGCAACAGGCGACTGTGTCCAGGTTGGTTTCACACCATCGATTTCGTTGACCTCAAGTAAACGCGGTGGACCAACCATGACAGTTCGAGATTTCACATCAATACTGGTGACGTATCTAGCAGCACCGTCATCTGCAGGATTACCTAGAGCAAGTCCACGACGTTGTCCGATGGTGAAAGTGTGTGCACCTTCATGTTGTCCAAGAACATTTCCAGTTTCTGCATCAACGATGTCACCTGGCTGTGCACCGATTCGTGACTGCAAAAATCCTGCAGTATCTCCGTCCGGAATAAAACAAATGTCATGACTGTCAGGTTTTTTGGCGACCAACAAATCCATCTTCTCAGCTTCAAGGCGAATGGCAGGTTTGTCGGTGTCACCGACAGGAAACATCGCTTTAGACAGTTGCCACTGTTCCAAAACTCCAAGTACATACGACTGATCTTTTTTCGGATCAACTGCGCGACGAAGTTCGACTCCATCTTGACCTTGTGTCAGCAACGCGTAGTGACCAGTTGCAACTGCGTCGAAACCAAGTGCGAGTGCTCGATCTAGCAATGCTGAGAATTTGATCTTCTCGTTACAACGCAAACATGGGTTTGGGGTGCGACCTTCGGCATATTCCGCGAGGAAGTCATCCACCACACCAGCTTTGAATTCTTCAGCCATATCCCAGATATAAAAAGGAATACCCAGAACATCAGCTGCGCGACGAGCATCGCGGGAATCCTCAAGTGAGCAACAGCCGCGCGCACCGGTTCTAAAAGATTGTGGATTGGCAGACAGGGCAAGGTGCACACCTGTCACATCATGGCCAGCAGCCACCACTCGAGCAGCAGCGACCGCTGAATCGACACCACCTGAAAGAGCTGCAAGAACGCGCATTGGCTTATTGTCTCAGCAAATTATGAAGAACGCGCAGTCTTGCC
>JBEBBR010000150.1:0-5066 GCA_041158285.1 Actinomycetota bacterium | reverse complement strand
TGGGTCACAATTCTTGAGTCACGATTTCCACACTATGTGAAATCCGTGGGCATCATCTAGTTGGAGTCCTGACATTTCGAAGGTTTAGTGCAGGGGTGGTCAAGGGGTGGTGAATCAGGGTTCACACCTTCTAGCCAGAACTTATGGTTAGCCCATTCGTTACAGCAGTGACGATCCACGATGTTTCAGGAGACACCATGAGCAGCAAAACTTTGACTTCCAAGTTTTCAACAGTAGCTGTCATCGCTTGCGCCGTCGGCCTTGCGCTCATTCAAGGTAAGGCCTTTGCGGAAGCTAACGACGTGGACACACCTGCTGGTATCACTCAGCCTGAAGCAGCCAACGATTCGAACTCTGCTGCCAATTCTCCTGCTCCAGAAGTTCAAACCTTCGATGTGCCTGGCGGTGGCAATGGTGGCGAAGGTGAAGGCGACGGTGAACGCTTTGGTGAAGATGACGACAATTTTGGTGAGGACTAAAACTCACCGAAAACGAAGTTAGAGCTTTGCGGATTTCTCTGAAGAGAAAATCCCGAGCCATCCGCGCATAGTTGCTGGCAACCAGACCGTCGAAGGCTCGTACATCGAACGCCAAAGTCCACCATGAATTGCACGGCTTACATTGAGTTGCGCGGGATCAAGTGGATCACTGTGATTCTGATGTTTCACTTGATCGATGAGTAAAGCAGCAGCAAGAGTTTGGGTGATCGGAACATCAAAAGGCGAGAAACCAAAGTGATGTGCCCCTCGATAACTCGCTCGCAAAATTCGATGACTTAATACTGATGAGGTTCGTGCTGGTGGTGTCACCACATAAGCGACATGAACACCCTGTGCATCGCTGAGAAATGCTCGCCATCGCTGGGACCGTTTTGAGAATAAATAGTTTGCTCCCTGAACTGCGACAGAACAATCAATAAGTGCGAGGGAAGTGCCGAGTTCTGTTACTAAAAGATCTGTCGCAGGTTGTTTGAGTCCACCCCACAATTTCCACATTCCATCTCGTATACGAACGGGAACTGGACGATGAAGATATCGCTCTAACCGATCTTCGTGTGTCGAGAGATTAACTGCAATGCTGTCTGTAGGTGTTCCGAGCCAAGTCAAAACTAAACGGTCTCGGCTAAGTCGTTCAACTGCTTGCGCCATCAAAGCATCCTGAACTGCTTGCACGACAATGTGTGATGCGCCAGGCGAGTATGAAAATGCACCAACAATTACTTTCTCGCAGCGTGTCGAAACTGCTTTCAACCAATTCGAAATTTCAGCAGTATTGACAGTGAGATCTAGGCCTGCGAATTGAGCTAGGTCTGAATCCGTCAAAGTGTGATGAACATCAGAAAGTTTTGATGCAAGCACCGGTACATACAAAGTGCCAGCAGAGGCCCGCGCTAGAGAAATTAGCTCAGCCCAACGTTTTTCACCTGGGCGCATCACTCCCGCAAGCTGGCCGCCTGCGCGTATCCAAGGTTTGGTCGGCGCGCATTCCGCACCTGCACCTAACGCAAACAGAATCTGATTGTCGGGTGCCATCATGGAATCAGTTTCGATTTCTGCCACGGCAGGCTCAGCTAGACCTTGATTAACCCACTGATCAGTGAGTGAACGAGGAATTGAAACTGGTTGCGGTGCTGCAGTTCCTTTAATGGCATACGTAATGACTGCATCCTCAGGCGAGTCCCACCCTGCTTTGACAATGTCTGCCACGTTGTTACCGGCATCATCAACCACATGTTTATGGAGTTGGGCTAAACCTGCTGATGCGATGAGTTTCATTTTTTCGGGACTGGAGAATTCAGCCCGTGTCAGTTCATAGAAATACTGTTGAAAATGTTTACGCCATGTTTGTGGAGTCAAAGACGAAAGGTCGAGATCCAACGCTTCGGAATAGACTGCTGCAATCGCATCACGCGTAATGAGTGTTGAACTTTTGGATTGTGACTCACTGTGCCAAAGCTGCAGACTCATCGACGGGCATTCTCCGCAATCGCAATTCCAGCGAGAGTGACAAGTCCGCCGATGATCTGCCAACCAGTTAACAACTCGCCAAGTACCAACCACGCAACAATGGATGCAATAACTGGTTCAGTCATGCCAGTGGCTGATGCCGCTTGCGAAGAAATGTGTTTCATAGCCTCAAGCGCAATCCAGAATGGAAATACGGTTCCCATGAGCACCATCCAAATGGCTAAGACCCAGAGTGGAACTGATGCTCCGTCTACTCCCCACGGCAATGCGTCACCTACAAGGAAATCCCAAGGGAAGGACCACCATGGCTGGAAGATGGCCCAGAACATGGTTGCGAATGCAAAACCCCACATCGTGAGAGAAAGTGAGTCTCGAGGAGTATCACCATGTAAAGCTTTTTCGCCGGCTAGGAAATACAAAGCTAGTGCAGCTGCTGCGCCAAATGATGCGAGAACTCCCAGTGGGTCAAGTGAGAATCCGTTCCAGACTTCGGTAATCAAAACCAAACCACTCAACGCAACACATAGACCAATCCATGCTGCCGTTGGAACATGATGGTTCCACGCGAACTTAACCCACAGTGCGACAAGCAATGGAGCCGTGAATTCAATAATGAGTGCTACACCAACCGGCAGCAAATGGATTGCGACGAAGTACAACCACTGAGTCATCGTCACACCCAAGATGCCATATAGGGCGAGGATGCCGAATTCTCTGCGCGAAGTAATTCGAATTGATTGCCTGCGAACTACTAACAAGATTACAAGGATGACAACAAATGCCGCACTCACTCGAAGTTGTGACAAACGAGTTGATGGAATGGATGTGTCCAACAGAATTTTGGCAACAGTTCCATTAACAGACCACATGATGCCGGCGAGTAAGTAGAGCGAATATCCGATTATGGGTCGACGTGTTTTGGTCACGTGCGAAGTGGTCACTTAGCAGCCAATCGATAGATGTCAACAGTACGTGCGGCAATTGCATCCCACCCAAAATGTTGAGCTGCACGCACTCGACCAGCAGCACCCATTTCGGCGGCTGAGGTTGGGTTGTCCAAAACTTCAAGTAGCGATGCAGCAATGTTTGCTTCGAAATCATCAATCGCATCCGGCGTGTACTCAACAAGCAAACCGGTAACACCATTGACAACAACTTCTGGAATACCGCCAACTGCACTTGCAACTACTGGAGTTGCACATGCCATTGCTTCTAGGTTGACGATGCCCAGTGGTTCATATATTGATGGGCAGGCAAAAACTGTTGCATGCGTCAATAGAACAATGAGTTCCGACTTCGTCACTTGCTTATCGATATGAATGATGTCGTTCGGTCTGCTTTGCTTAAGTTCGGCAACCGCAGCAGCGACCTCATCGCCAATCGATTGTTCATCAGGTGAAGATGCGGCGAGTACCAATTGAACGCCGACTGGAAGTTTGTGTGCGGCACGCAATAAATGGATCAAACCCTTTTGGCGCGTGATACGACCGACAAACAAAACGATTGGTCGGTTGGGATCAATTCCATGTTTGGTGAGTACCGCCTCATCACGAGTTGGCTGGAAGGTATCAACGTCAATGCCGTTATGGACCACATGAACTTTGGCAGGATCCACAAATGGATAGCAGTCCAATACATCATCCCGCATGCCAGCGCTCACTGCGATGATTGCATCAGCTGCGCGGTAACTCTCCTGTTCAATCCAGGATGAGATGCGATAACCGCCACCTAATTGTTCGGCTTTCCATGGACGGCGCGGTTCGAGAGAATGTGCGGTGATTACATGTGGCACACCGAGAGTAGCTGCCGCCAGATGGCCCGCAAGGTTTGCGTACCAGGTGTGAGAATGCACAACGTCTGGTCGAGCAGCGGCGATGACCGCTGCAATTTCAACATCTGTCTCGACCACACTGAGAGCGGCATTCTTGTCGGAGTTCGAGCGCAGTTCGAAAGCTTGGGCGTCATCTCGCGGTGCACCCATGCAATACACATCGGTTTCGATTAATTCTCGAAGGCTTCGGACTAGTTCAGTGACATGAACTCCGGCGCCCCCGTAAACCTCGGGTGGCCATTCTCGGGTGACGGTTGAAACGCGCATAGCGCTAACCCTAGATTGAAACCTGCTTGCGCCCTAGTGTTGGTCTATGGTGCATGAACCTCGAGTCCTAGGAATTGTCCTTGCCGGTGGCGAAGGTAAGCGCCTCATGCCGCTCACCGCTGACCGCGCAAAACCTGCAGTGCCGTTCGGTGGGGCGTATCGGTTAGTGGATTTCGTCCTCTCCAACATCGCCAATGCTGGCTATCGCCGCATCTGCGTGCTCACTCAATACAAGTCGCACTCCCTTGACCGTCACATCACCACAGCGTGGCGGCAGACCTCGATGTTTGGCGACTATGTCACTCCAGTGCCAGCACAGCAGCGCCTTGGACCTCGTTGGTACACAGGTTCTGCTGATGCAATTTTGCAATCCCTCAATCTGATTTACGACGACAAACCAGATTACGTTTTAGTTTTTGGTGCCGACCACGTATATCGCATGGATCCACGCCAAATGGTTGAACAGCACATGGCAAGTGGTGCCGCAGTAACTGTTGCAGGTATTCGCCAACCTCGCTCCGAAGCTCATGCGTTCGGAGTCATCAAGACTGCCGAGAACGGTCGGACAATTGCTGAGTTTCTCGAAAAGCCTGCTGATCCTCCAGCAATTCCTGGTTCACCAGATGAGTCTTTTGTGTCGATGGGAAATTATGTTTTCACGACCAAAGATTTGATTGAAGCGTTGATGGCTGATGCTGAAGATGAAAACTCTATGCATGACATGGGTGGCAACATCATTCCTATGCTCACTGCTCGCGGCGAAGCTGAGGTCTATGACTTCGCTGACAACATCGTGCCAGGCACCGACGAACGTGACCGTGGATATTGGCGCGATGTAGGTACGCTCGAGAGTTATCACGATGCACACATGGATTTAGTTTCTGTGCATCCGATCTTCAATTTGTACAACCATCGGTGGCCAATTTTGAGTTACATGCCACCACTGCCTCCTGCAAAGTTCGTAGAAGGCGGAACAGCACATGACTCAATTATTGGAACAG
>JBEBBR010000149.1:0-3193 GCA_041158285.1 Actinomycetota bacterium | reverse complement strand
TCTTTCAACGCGAAGGCACTTGCAGCGAAAACGATGAACAAAGTGTTGGCAATCGCCAACACGGCTTCAGCGCGAAGTTTCGCAGCGAGAGTGAGAGCCATTGTCGTCCAGGTTGTGACACTCAGAACAAGTGAAACAGCTAGTGCTACAGATGCGATGGCTTGTCCATTGAGTAGAAGTGCGGTGAGAGTGATGAGCGTGAATTGAATCAGTGCGACCATGAGCGCCGTCAGTACACGTGCACTAATGAATCCAGTTTTTCCTAGGGGAGTCATTCCCAATAATTTGAGTGCTCCGTAGCGTCGATCAAACGCTGTTGTGATTGCAAGGCCTGCGAAACAACTTGCACTGATCGCCATCAACGAACTGAAAGCTAAAGCATCCGTGTGAGAAACAGATTCAACGCGAGAAATTCCAACATAAACAGCAATGGGAATAATGAAGTTGAGTAACGCCTGCTCACCATTACGAAGCCAGGTTCCCAATTCGAACAGTGAATGTTTGATAATCAGATTAGCCATTCGTGATCACCGTAAAACTTCGAATAGTGACGTTTTGCGCGGCCGCAACACTTGACGCAATTCCGAGTAAGTCGGAGATGGAACTAGATGAAATCACGTAACCGTTTCCGGATTGAGATATCTCGACGTCTTGGATCTCGACTGCTTCTATCACTAAAGGTGCACTGGTGGTGAATATTGCAGAGGTAGAAGTGGTCGACTCTTTGTTGCCAATTGAGATCACATCATCAGCGAGAGCGCTCACATCCTGGGCATAATGAGATGTAAGTAGTGCGCACGCACCTTGAGAGATGCGATCTCTGACCATTTCATAAAACGTATTTCTGGTTGCTTCATCGAGGCCAACGGTTGGTTCATCCATCACCAAGATCAAAGGCTGATGATTCAAAGCTGACCAGATCGCAATTCGTTGTTGTTCGCCACCAGACAATTGCCGAAGGGGGCGTTTGACTAACTCGATCCCTAGCGCCTCAACCAGATTCATGTCGATAGGGGTTTGGTACAAGTCGGCCAGATGACGCACCCAACGAAACACACTGATGCCTTGTGGCAATCCACGGTCCTGCCAGACAACTCCGACCTGACGTCGCACTGCGACATCGCTCATCTGAGACCCGTTGAGGCTGGCATTTCCTGTCAAGAGGGGAGTGAGACCTAAAAGTGAGTTCACCACAGTGGTTTTGCCCGAACCGTTGGGGCCGACCAGGGCGGTTGTGCTGCCTGGTCCTACGGATAGGTTGAAATTGTCGAGTAATGGGCGCCCAGAGTGGCCAATGGAGGCGTGCTCAAGGCGAATACTCATACCCTCATCGTATGCCGAGATGCGTAATGTCTCGAAATACGCAACAATGCGGTTGTGAAATTCAGAAGCCCAGCCGCAACCAAGGTTGCGAAGCTACTCCTTGAGGGTGGCCCAGCAACGGCTGCCTCCATGGCGGCCACTCTGTCTATGTCTACTACTGCTATTCGCAAACATCTCGATGTGCTCGAATCTGCCAACTTTGTTGAAGGTTTCGAAGAGGCGCCGTTCGGTCCAAAGGATGCCCGACCTCGCGGTCGCGGGCGACCTGCCGCAGTTTTTGCCATTACTGCCACCGGTCGAGAATTCTTTGAACATACCTACGACGATGTTGCGGTCAGTGCCATCAAATTCATCAGTGATAACTATGGCTCGGATGCAGTGAAAGATTTCGCAGTTCAGCGAGCTGAAGCAGTGTTTGCAGAGCTGACTGCTGGAAAAGTTGTAAGTCCTGAAGAGCTGGCTGCCGGACTTGCAGAACAGGGCTACAGCGCATCCCTCCGTCCAGCACCTCTAGGCGACGCTGTCCAGATGTGTCAGCACAACTGCCCAATCAGCCATGTCGCGACAGAGTTCCCTGAGTTTTGCGAAGCCGAAACTGAAGCAATTGGCAAAGCCTTAGACGTTCACGTCACTCGCATTTCCACCATTGCAGGTGGATCTGCAGTTTGCACCACCCACATTCCGCTGCACCACCCTCACCCAAGGAGATCAGCATGACCTCACCGGTCGACGAACTAGAAGGTCTTGGCACCTATGAATTCGGATGGCATGACGCCAACGATGCCGGCGCCAATGCACGTCGTGGTCTGAACGAAGAAGTTGTTCGTGACATCAGTGCCAAAAAGTCAGAACCAGAGTGGATGCTCGAATTGCGCTTGAAGGGTTTGCGCTTATTCGAAAAGAAGCCAATGCCTACTTTCGGTAGTGATCTTTCTGGAATCGATTTCGACAACATCAAGTACTTCGTTCGTTCAACCGAGAAGCAGGCAACCACTTGGGAAGATTTGCCTGACGAAATCAAAAACACTTACGACCGTTTAGGTATTCCTGAAGCCGAGAAGCAGCGTTTGGTTTCTGGTGTTGCAGCTCAGTACGAATCTGAAGTTGTGTATCACAAGATTCGTGAAGATCTCGAACAGCAAGGTGTCATCTTCCTCGATACCGATACTGCACTTAAAGAACATCCAGAACTCTTCAAAGAATATTTCGGAACTGTCATTCCTGTTGGTGACAACAAGTTTGCAGCTCTCAATACTTCGGTGTGGTCCGGTGGATCTTTCATTTATGTTCCAAAGAATGTGCATGTGGACATTCCGCTGCAAGCATATTTCCGTATCAACACCGAAAACATGGGACAGTTCGAAAGAACTTTGATCATTGTTGATGAAGGTGCATACATTCACTACGTCGAAGGTTGCACTGCGCCTATCTACTCAAGTGATTCTTTGCACTCTGCTGTTGTCGAAATCATTGTCAAAAAAGGTGCACGTTGCCGTTACACCACAATTCAAAACTGGTCCAATAACGTCTACAATCTTGTGACCAAGCGTGCTGTTGCACATGAAGGCGCGACGATGGAATGGATCGATGGCAACATCGGTTCAAAAGTCACGATGAAATATCCAGCTGTATGGATGGTCGGTCCACAGGCCAAAGGTGAAACTCTTTCCATTGCTTTCGCTGGAGAAGGTCAACACCAAGACGCTGGTTCCAAGATGGTTCATGCTGCGCCTTACACAAGTTCGACCATCATTTCTAAGTCTGTTGCACGTGGCGGTGGACGTACGTCATACCGTGGACTTGTCCAGGTTCAAGAAGGTGCTCATCACTCAAAATCCACTGTGAAATGTGATGCGTTGCTCGTTGATGA
>JBEBBR010000148.1:0-4356 GCA_041158285.1 Actinomycetota bacterium | reverse complement strand
TCTTCACACGCAATATTGCAGATATCGAATTCCCTGAAGATTGGGCACACTGGGTTGAAGTAATCAAACCTCTATTTGTTTTGGCGATTCCATTGGGTTTGACCGAACTTATCTGGACACTCGGAATCTTCGGCTACAACGTCATCATTCAAAGAATTGGTGATCTTGAGTTAGCGGCGGCTCAAATAGCTAACACCCTTGAAGGTATCTTCATTGTGGGCAGTGTGGGCCTCGCTGTAGCTGCGACTGCATTGATCGGTAGATCAGTCGGTGCTCAGGACCGTGATGGAATTTTCATGTGGATCAAGCAAATCCGCGGATTGGGCAACATCACTGGATTGTTGTTCGCATCGATGTATGCAATGACTGTGTTTTCACTCGACACGTTGTTCAAAAATGCTGGTGAAGATGTACGTAATGCTGCAGTCGGAGCTATCTTGCTCAATGCCGCAGTTCAGGTCGTCAAAGTTCGAAACATGATTAACGCAGGTGGAGTATTGACTAGCGGCAGCGATGTGCGTGGCGTGATTTGGGGAGACGTCATTGGTTCAATCGTGGTGGGTATTCCAGCGGCCGTCATCTTGGGGCTGTGGCTCGAATGGGGCTTGATGGGCGTCATTGTTGCTCGCTCTCTTGATGAAATTGCCAAGTTCTTCATCTTTGGGTTCCGGTCGCGCAGAATCAATTGGGACGCTCTGTTAGCAGAGCACAAATAGGTTGCAACTGATACCCCTAGGGGTATAGTGTGGTTCTATCAGTAGGACCTATAAAAGGATCAACCAATGTGTCGAGTCGTGAAGTGCCGTCAATGTCAGAAGTCCACATGGGCGGGATGCGGACAACATAAAACTCAGGTGCTTGCAGGCATTCCAAAATCTCAGATTTGCAGCTGTGAAAAACCAGTTAAATCTGGATTTTTAGGCCGTATATTCGGTGGAAACTAATTAAGCGAACGAAGAAGGGAGATCACAGTGGCATCTTTTGAAATGACCCAAGAAACCTTTGAAGACACAGTTCTCCAAGAGGGAATCACCCTCGTTGATTTCTGGGCTGAATGGTGTGGGCCTTGCCGCATGTTCGGTCCAATCTTTGAAGAGGCTTCTGCCGAAAACCCAGACATTCGTTTCGGCAAAGTTGATACCGAAGTAGAGCAGGCTCTTGCAGGCGCTCTTGGAATCTCATCTATTCCAACGCTCATGATCTTCCGTGATGGGATTTTAGTTTTTCGTGAACCAGGTGCACTTCCCAAGCAGTCACTCGATCAGTTGATCACAGCGGTCAAAGAGCTCGACATGGACGATGTGCGACGTCAGTTAGCCGCCCAGGAGGCTTCCCAAAGCTAGTTATCGAAGTAATACACGTTTGGCCGTTGCTACCTTCGTTTGAGTGCGTCTTTCGAAGGGGCGGCGGCCAAACGTCTAAATAGGTACAGTGGATTGTTTACACTTTCTAGTGGGTCGTAGTTCCGCCCCTATCCGCCGACTTCGATGAGGACTTCGTCATGACACGTGAACCTGAATGGGGTCACCGCTATGTGGAGGAAGTCTGCGAGGAAATTTGGCGTCTCGAGGACAAATTCAAACTTCTCGACCTCAACGTCATTGGAGTTAACGTTTGGCCCCTCATTCGTATGCCTGTGTATTACCGCACCGCGACAGCCTGTGGGTTTTTTGATGAACCACATCCAGGTGTTGTGGTTGAAGAAGCCGAAGCTCTAACTCATGTGAATGATGAGTTTTGGGAGAAGTTTGTTTCAGTTCGCGAATTCAGCGTAGGCAAACTTATGCGTTCATGGTTCTCGCGGCGTTATTTTGGTCGCGATGTTGTGGTCACTCATGGTCGCAAACAAAACGGTGTTGATATCTACACAGAGCAAGTGATTAAAGAAGCTGGGGCTCTGGCTGCAGTCTTTGATCGAACTCCTAGCGAAGATTCCGTCTATCCAGATTTATTAAGTTTCAGATGGCGATTCAATCGGATTTTTTCTCAACCCAAAATCGAAACCTTCGACAATTCTGTGCTTCAACCGATTTATGATGCGATATCTGAAATCGAAACCAAATTCCATGTAGATCTCTCCAAGCTTCGTGCTTCAATTCCAAATCGAATCATTCTCAATGCGCGCCAACAGCAGCATTACGTACGACTGTTTAAAGCACTTTCAACCAAACGCTTATTTATTACAAATTCATATTTCAGTACTTCTTTGATTGCGGCAGCCAAGAGTTGCAATGTTCGAGTGATCGAACTTCAACATGGATTCATTTCAAAGTTTCACATGGGTTATTCGTATCCTGGTAAAAAGGCTTCACCGGTTTTGCCAGATGAAATGTGGTGCTTCGGTCAATTTTGGGTAGATGACACACACCTTCATCGCCATCTCAAGACGCGCATCATCGGTGCTCCGTATGTGCATCACCTCGCGGAACTAGAGGCGGCGCCGCGCACAGACTCCCATCGCATTGTGGTCACATCTCAAGGTGCGATTGGCCAACATCTTTTGCCAATCGCGGTGGAAATAGCACGCAACTTCCACGCATCAGAAGTGGTGTTTCGTCTACATCCCAGTGAGAAGTTGGAGGATATGCAAGACCTTCTCACTCGAACGCAAAAATCAGTTCCAGCGAATTTTTCTCTGAACGCAACTACACCAAACATTTTCGCTTTGATGAAATCCGCTGATGTCATAGTTGGAGTTTTCAGCACCACACTCCTTGAGGGGATGGCCCTTGGTGCACGAACAATGATTGTGGCGCTACCTGGTTATGAATATATGGATGCGATTGTTGGACGTGGCGATGTCAGTATTGCCATGCGCCCCGATGAAGTAGTTGATGCTATTCGCAATGCTCCACATTGCACCGATGCAAATTATTACTACGCACATCCTGTGACTTTGCTTTAAAGCAAAGCGTCATTCTGAATGCTGTGGAATAACGCTCTTGAGTCGCAAAGTTGCGAGAAGACCAATCAGCAAAAATCCGCAAGCTACGTATGCCGAAGTCGCCGATGCGCTTGAGAATGCCTCCGATGCAATCTTCTGCCACGCACTATCAAGAGTTGGAATCAACGCACCAGCTGTAGATACCAAAGCATCAGCAGTTTGTGGGTTCTGTGCTTCGATTTCGTCGAGTCCACTTCCGAATGATGAAAACAGTGTGGTTCCCAAGATGGCAATGCCCAATGCGGATCCAAGTTGGCGCATAGTGCTTGCCATACCTGAAGCTTGTCCACTTCTTTCGACTGGAACTTCAGCGAGAACCACACCAGTGAGTTGTGCTGTGGCAAGACCAACACCCATGCCATAGACAAACAGCGGAACTGCAACAACCCAAGCGCCAGTTGTGGGGGAGATGACGAGCGCGACGATCAAAATGCCTACGAGTTCCAAAACGATGCCAGTGCGAACAACGTTGACTGCTCCAACTCGGTTGGTGAGTTGGGCTCCAGCGCCACTTGCTAGGAATGAACCAAGTGCGAGTGACAAGAAGATTTTTCCGGTATCGAAAGCTGAGTAACCCAAAACATTCTGTAGCCACAACGGCAATGAAAACAGCAAACCAAATTCACCCAAGCTCACAATTGCGGCGGCAATGTTTGCATTTCGGAACGATGCTATGGACAAAAGGCTCAAATCGAAAAGAACCGCTTTGCCAGCTTTGTTGCGTGAGATCTGAAGTCGAGCAAAAGCCAAGAACAAGATCGCAGAGGCAAGGAAGAAGAATGGGATGGTTGATATTCCGTCGTGTTCAATGGAGTTCCACCAGCCGTAGTTGCGACCTTCGATAAGGGTGAAAACTAAAGTTCCCATGGCAAGTACAGAGAACACAGCACCCAGATAGTCCGCACCCGTTTCGTTACTGCCCTTAGATTCTTTTGCAAACAGCCAGGTTCCGATGAGGACAACAAGTCCGAGTGGCAGGTTGATGCCAAATGCCCAACGCCATGAATAGTCAGTGGTCAACCAGCCGCCGAGCAGCGGCCCGAGTGCTGCGGCACCACCAATGGTCGAGCCCCACACTGCAAATGCAATGCCACGCTCTTTGCCGAAGAAAGTTGAGTTGAGAATCGATAGGGAAGTGGGCAGCATCATCGCGCCACCTAGTCCTTGTACCAGGCGTGCCGCAATCAAGAATGTGCCACTAGTGGCAGACGCTGCAATCAAACTTGATGCAACGAAAATGATCACGCCGATACTAAACATCGCTCGCCGGCCATATTTGTCAGAAAGTCGGCCGAATACCAATAAGGTTGACGCGAAAATCAAGGTATAGGCCTCTTGCACCCATTGTGCCTCGGTTGAAGTGATTTTCAGGTCAGCAATGATGCTCGGAACTGCCACATTCACGATGGTGG
>JBEBBR010000147.1:0-3226 GCA_041158285.1 Actinomycetota bacterium | reverse complement strand
CTGACTGGACACCGCCAGAAATGACGACAGGGCAGTCCTCAATTCCCGAATAGAACGCTTTCAATATGCGACAATCTGAACCATTCGAAAGGACATTCCATGGAAAAGCCAGAAGTTGATTTCAATCCGGAGCCAGCACCAACAGAGTTAGTCATTAGAGATATCTCAGTGGGAGATGGCCCAGAGGCCGTAGCAGGTGGCACCGTCACCGTGCATTACCTCGGTGTCAACTACGAAACCGGCGAACAATTCGATGCTTCCTGGGATCGCGGAGCTCCAGCCACCTTCCCGCTCAATGGCCTCATCGCAGCGTGGCAAGAAGGTATTCCTGGAATGAAGGTCGGTGGCCGACGCGAACTAATCTGCCCGCCACACACTGCGTATGGAACTTCAGGTGGTCATCGCCTTTCTGGACAGACTCTCACCTTCATCATTGATCTCCTTCAGGTTCAATAATCATGGTTGATTATTCGAACGTGAAACCCGGCAATGATCGGGCTACCGAACGTTTAATCAACCTTGTCATGCTTCTGCAACGAAGCACACGTGGATTTACCAAGGATGAAATTGCTCAGTTAATCCCGCAATACGATGGATCGAAAGTTGAAGCATTCAGTCGAATGTTTGAACGCGACAAAGTTGAATTGTTAGCAGCTGGCGTCGAAATCGAGATGTATCAAGCGGATCACTGGAATCAAGATGAGTTTCGGTATCGTGTAAAACGTGATCAAGCTCTTTTGCCTGAACTTACTTTCACTTCAAACGAGATGCTGGTCCTCACTTCAGCAATTCTCGCGTGGCAAGATTCACCAAACAGTGCAGATGCTCGAGATGTTCGCCATAAGTTAGAAGCAGTAGGTGTTACTACTCAAGCGAAAGTTGCGGATATTCGACTGGCAAACGAAGTTGATCTATCAGTTGTTTTGTCGGCAATTGCAGCTCGAAAACTTCTCAAGTTCGCCTATCGCAAACCAGGTGACCCGCAACCAGTGGAACGTAAGTTCCAAGGGTGGGGAGTTGCACTCAAAGACGGTGCTTGGTATTTGTATGGCCACGATGTTGTTCGCGATGACGTGAGAGTTTTTAACCTCGCTCGGGTGAGTGGTGACTTTTCTGTCGGCGGACAAAGCAATGCGTATGAAATTCCTGATTCAATAGATTTGTATGCGCTACTCAATCCGCAGGTTCAAGATGAGCAAGCAATTGCTGTGAAACTTCATATCGCTCAAGGTAAAGGAAGCTATTGGCGTGAACGCGCTGGTATGCATGACGAGAATCTGCAAGAGGCGACTTTGACTTTGAAGCTGACTCATCCAGCAACGCAAATTCCACGTTTAGCAGGAGATGCTCCCGGAGTTGTTGTGCTCGAACCTCTGGCGGTTCGTGAGCAAGTTATTGAACTTATTCGGGGTGCAATATGAGTCGCCTAGAACACTTATTGATCTTGCTTCCATGGTTGAAAAAGAATCCTGGTGTTTCGGTCGAGGATGCTGCTCGGCATTTCAAGTTGACCGAGAAGCAACTAGTTCAAGATCTCATGCTTCTTAGTGTGTCTGGAATCGGACAGTATCCTGGTGAACAATTTGATATCGCGTATGTTGATGGTGACATCTATGTACGAGATTCTCTCGGAATTGATCGTCCAGTTCGTTTCGATTCGATGGAGGCCGCATGTTTGCTGCTCGGCCTTGAGTCTCTCGAACTGTTGCCGCAGGCGGTTTCTGAATTTGGACTCGAAGACATTCAAAGTGTCCGAGACAAAATCACTTCAGTTCTCACCAACATCCCGCGAATTGGTTTCGTTGAAGGAAGTAAATCCCCAGATCCTGAAACTCTCGACAAAGTTGAAGAAGCTTTGCGATCGGATAAACAGCTGAAGATTCTCTACTGGAACAACAGTCGCGACGATGTTACTGAACGCAAAATTTCTCCCTACTCAACGCGCCTTGACGATGGCGAAGTAGTACTCGATGCGTGGTGTCACCAATCGGATGCGTGGCGGAGTTTTAGAGTCGAAAGGATTCGCGAAATCGAAATCCTCGATTCTCCAATCCCAGATGTGGCTCAGAGTTTCACACCTATGCCTGTTGCCCACGTAGTGGTTGAGGTTGATGAACCAAATCAACATCTGCTCGAGGTATTGACGTGGTCAGGGGAGATTGAGCGAGAGAATGGCAAACTGCGGGTGACTGCTGCGGTGGCTCAACCGCAATGGCTGGCTCGCAAGATCATCACATCCGGCGGCCGCATGAAGGCTGTCTCGCCAGCTGAGTTTGTGGCGCAAGTCCATACCCACATCAAACAGGCTCTCGCCGTTTACGAATAGCGCTAGATGGCTCCGACAGGGTCTACCAAGTAGGCTGAGGGCACAAACAAAGAGGTGAAATATGGGTTTCCTACGCGGAAATGAAATCTGGGTAATTCTGCTTATCGCTCTGCTGCTTTTTGGCGGCAAGCGCCTTCCTGATCTAGCCCGCGGTATGGGTCGCTCACTTCGTATTTTCAAGTCTGAAATCAAGGCAACAGAAGATCCGAAAGATGAGAACTCATCTGGGGATCAGAGCACCAACAAATAGAACAATGTCCGCAGCCTCAACTGGCGCAATGCCGTTAGTGGAGCATCTGCGCGAATTACGCCGACGAATTGTTGTCTCTGCTGTTGCCATAGCGGTTTCGCTCATTCCCACGTGGATTTATTACGCTGAAATTTTCGCACTTTTGAGGGCGCCATTTGATCAAGTGGCACGTGATCTTGGTGGGAATGTCGAATTATTCATGCCAGGTGTGGCTGATTCGTTCACTCTTCAAATCCAAGTGACTTTGGTAGCAGCGATTGTGATCTCGGCACCTATATGGCTACTTCAGCTTTGGGGTTTCATCACACCGGGCTTGCACAGAAATGAAAAGAAGTGGGCATACCTATTCTTCTTTTCTGCCACGCCTTTGATGGCAGCTGGTGCCACACTTGCATACAAGACCTTGCCAATCGGACTTCAGATTCTTTTTGGTTTTACCCCAGACAACGTTTCGAATCTGGTTCCAGTAGATAAGTACTTCAATTTCATTTTTCAGATGATGGCGATTTTTGCCATTGGATTCCTGACACCGTTGTTTTTAGTGATGTTGAATTTTGCAAATTTGCTCACCGCCAAAAAGATTCGTGAATGGTGGCGCGGTTTTGTGATGACCATCATTTTGTTTGCAGCCATCGCAACTCCGACAGGCG
>JBEBBR010000146.1:0-2887 GCA_041158285.1 Actinomycetota bacterium | reverse complement strand
TCGGTACAAAATATGAGGGCAACATAGTTATGCCATGAATCTTCTACCGGGTCGACCTTCTGAAGGCGAGATACCTCTATGCCGACCCAGTCATACGAAAAAATTTCATCCCCGCAGAAGTCACAAAATGAATTGCTAGTTTCTTCGTTCACACCGGCATCCTCGCACATCCCGTTAGTTTCGATTCAGATTTAGTACGTGTTTCACTTTCCATCTTGGCATCACAGGCCCAATACCCCATTCGCCTCTAGCCAGACCTCATCTACAGAAGTTACAGTCACAGATGAAAAAGGGGTTTGACATGTGCTTTTCACCAGAAGTGGATTTTGCAGTTGGTACTGCAATCGCAGTAGTGGGCATAGATGCTCTACGACACTGCCCCTCCCCTCGCTATCTCCCACTTGCAGCCATGCCAATGTTGTTCGCAGCACACTCATTCTCTTCAGCCTTAGTCTGGTGCGGATTTCTCACAGATCAACCTGAATGGATAACCGCATGGGCCACGTCGTTTTATGTGATTTTTGCATTTGTGGTGCTTCCGCTCTTGGTACCAGTTTCGATATTGGCGATCGAGTGGAACACATCGCGACGTTGGTGGCTTGTGTCGGTCACCGCTATGGGCCTTGTCGCAGCGTTAGATTTTGGACAATCAATCGCTCGAGGCGATACTCAAGCTAGTCAATGCACTAACTACATCGACTTCAACGTCTATGGATCTGGCTTGCGGACTGGTGTTTTGTATGTGCTCGCCACCTGCGCCGCGATGATGCTTTCACAAAACCGCAATCTTCAAATCTGGGGAGGCATAAATTTTGTGGCGGTTTCGCTCCTCGGAGTAACCCAAAATCAAGGTTTACCCTCATTGTGGTGTTTCCTTGCGGCAGCGACGAGTTTTGTCATTGCAATCTACTTACGTGTTGAGACCAAACTAATCAAAATCGAATGAAACAAAATTCGACTTAGGACATTCTGATGTCAAGTAGTCAAAAACAAGATTGGCGGCCACACGAATGTGACCGCCATTTCTCGTAGAACTCTTACTTCGTCTTGAAAAGCACCTTCGAACTGACAGGTCCACTTCCAGAGTAAGCAATTGCAGTCACTCTGACGTAGTACTTGGTCTTGCTCTTCAACTTAGTCAAGGTGATCGAAGCAACCTTCGACACCGCATCTTTGACCACAGTCCACTTCTTTCCGTTAGTGGAAGTCTCGATCTTGTAGTCCTTGATCCCACCTGATCCTTGGACTGCAGGTGCAAGCCATGTCACTTTCGCAGAGGATTTCGCAATTCCCTTTGCGGCGACTGCGAGACTTCGAACCTTTCCTGGCTTAATCACAGTCGTCTTCTTTGAGACGCTCGAAGTTGCAGCGCTATTTCCCTTGACCGTACGAGCTTTGACTCGGAATTGATAGTTGGTGTTGAACGTCAAACCCGTCACCACAATGCTCGTTTGAGTTGAAGTTGGGTGATAGAAGTTGGTCCAAGTACTGCTATTAGTGGAGTACTCAACAACATACGTACTCAATGGCTGTCCCCCCGTGTTTGATGGCGCAGACCACGACAGCTCCACTGTTGAGTCAGTACCAACTCCAACCGCAAGGTTTGTTGGGGCGCTTGGTGCAACAGCTGTGACACCGTTGCCAGTTGTCGCGAGCTCCAATCCAAATTGAGGATGGTTGTATGGGAAGTAGTAATCACCTTTGAAACTTGTCATACGAGCATAAATTTCCTCATACTCGCTAACACCTGTATTCAAGATCGTTGACACGCTGCCATTGCTTTCGACAACAGCACCGATCATTTCTCCATCATTTCCAAATCCACTAACCACTAGTCGGCCATTGGCAAGTGATAGCGACTCAATATTTTCGAACTGGTCATTAACTTCTGTCATTATTTCAAGACCTGCAGCAGAAGCTTTCCATACCTGTCGATCTCCGAGATCATTGTTGTAAGCATTCAAATATGTACTGCTGCCAATTATTACGACATCGCGAATGTACGGATGGCTTAATGACAATTCATAATCAACAAACTCAGCTCCTTGAGCTGTGACCTTGTACATTGCAGAACCATCGCCATAGTTATAGATGAAGTGAACTGCACCATTGACTATGAATAGATCCGGGGCAGAGTCCCACGGAGAAAATTCTGGATCTATGTATTTAACAGGAGCACTAACTCCGTCCCATCGGTATAAATCTTTTCCGAGATCACCATCTGCGAAGAAGTAGTAGTAGCCGTTGGCTACAACACCCTCTTTGATGTCTGAAAGGTTTGAAGTGTCCATAGTCTCGAATTGCCCATTCTTCAACAGATGAGCGTTTTGATACATGACAAACAACGAACCATCGCCCATCGGTTGAACCGATTCGATTGGATTGATACCTAGAGTTTCACTGAGTGAAGTCTGAAGGACAAGCGCTCCTGTGACACTGATTTTGTAGAGAAAGAGATTTTGGAACATGAATGTTTCAGTCGGTTGACCTGACACATACACCGAATCACCTATGGTGAAAATCATTTGAATGTACAAGCCCTCAGAACCTGGAACTAGTGTTGGCGTCGAATCTCCGTCAAACTTAAATAGACCAGAAACTTCTCCGGTATATCCAGAGAAATATAAATAGTCATTCGTCACAGCAAATGCAGATTCATTCCAAGGTTCAAAATAACCATTACCCGTCGAGTAATCAGCATGTTCGACTTCCGACATGACAGTTCCGTCAAACGCGTAGAGGTGAAATCCTGTTCCTGTATCAGCTGTCAAATATAGTTTCCCATTGAAAATTTGGGGATGCTCAAGATCAGGATTCATGACGGATGGCGCAGCAGCCTCTGCACGAATAGTTGTGCCATCGGTTGAGAAAAGACCAGTGTGATAAT
>JBEBBR010000145.1:0-3631 GCA_041158285.1 Actinomycetota bacterium | reverse complement strand
AGCAGGTTTCACCGGTACGCGGATCGACATTGTCATAGATGGTGAGTTCGGCACCGCCGACCTCCATCACATCAGAGTCAGCGCCACCTTTGATACCAATCAATTCAACTTTGAATGGTTCTGCTGCGAGCTCGACGAGTGCATCTTTTTCATTGGTCACACGGCGAACGAAACGCTGACCGGTTTTGACGATTTCCTGCATGCGCTTTTCGATAGCGGCCATGTCTTCTGGAGTGAAGGGAACTTCAGTTTTGAAGTCGTAATAAAAACCGTCTTTGATTGGCGGTCCAATGCCGAGGCGGGATTGTGGGTACAAGTCCTGAACAGCCTGAGCAGCAACGTGGGCTGTCGAGTGACGCAACACCGCAAGACCCTCTGGGCTCGAAATGTGGACTCCCTCAATTACGTCACCCTCGTTGACCACAGTCGAGAGATCTTTGAGTTCGCCATTGATTGTGGCCACAACGATGGTTCGATCCTTGGTGCCCACAACGTCAAAGGCGGTTGACCCAGCCTCAACGCTGACGCGCTCGGAACCTACAACTACTGAAATGACCGACATTTTTAAGCCCTTAGATAGAGATACTGCGCTCAGAATACCGCGAAAGCGCCCCCAATCCCCCGCCTGAGCGCCTATTTAACGGTGACCTTGACTCCTGCTTTGACGGCGGTATTTGAGGTAATGGCCGTAATCGTTGCCACTCCGCGACTAATGGCCTTGATCGTCCCATTGCTGAATACCTTGGCAATCTTGGGATTTGAGGACTTCCAAACCACGGTGGAGTTGGTGACATGGCGTGGGCTCAAGGTTGGCAGCACCTGAAAACTAGATCCCTTAGCCATACGTAGCTCCTTTTTAGGAACCGAAATTTTCGAGACCGTTTGAGTCACCGAGTCTTCAAGATCACTACTCAGAACTTTGAAACCAAACGGTGGCAATGTGATGGACGTTGACGGGAACAGACGAGTTTTTACATTGCTCGTGATTTCACGGAAATATCCAGATGCGGAGGTTAGGTTGAGTTTCACAGTCCGTGCTTTAGGTGAAACATTCGCCATCACCACGACAGACTGGTCATTATTCTTTCGAACATAGGCAAAGACAGCATCATCACTGGTGGGGATAGCAGTGAATGAGCCAGGTTGAGCACCGACATCTAAAGCGGAGTTGTCTGCTTTGAGTTTTGCAAGCTGTGCAAGTAGTGGTCGTGCAACTCCTGCATTCCAATCGATCGCATCTTTGTCGAAGAATTTCAAACGACGATTCAAACTTATTTCTTGCCCGGTGTAGATCAGTGGCAAACCTGGCAGCGTGAAGTAAATGGCAGTCAGTGTGTTGACATTTTTGCCAAGTCTTTCGAATTCCGTCCCCGACCAAGAGTTTTCATCATGATTGGTGATGAAGTTCATCGAAAATGTATTCGCAGGGAATTGTGACTTATTGGTTTTGATTTCCGAAAGCAATAGCGATGCACCTTCTTGCTGAAGGCCGATTGAATTGAAAGCATCTTTGTAATCCCACGCATAGTTAGCATCAAATGCAGAATTCAGCAGTTCCATGTCGCCACCTTCCTCGGCGAGCATGAACAGTGGCTTGATTTGGTTGAGTTGAGCGGATGCTTCATTCCAAAAACTCACAGGAACACCCGCTGCAAAGTCGCAACGAAATCCATCAATCTCAAATTCGGTCACCCAATATTTCATTGCATCGATCATCGCGGCACGCATTGCGGTGTTGTTGAAATTGAGATCTGCAACATCAGTCCAATTCGTACCCGCCGGATGAGTGATGTCTCCTGAACCATTCTTGGTGTACCAATCAGGATGTGCGGTAATCCAAGGATTGTCCCAACCTGTGTGATTCGCTACCCAATCCAAAATAACTTTGAAACCTAAGTCGTGCGCTTGGGTTACTAAATCTTCAAAGTCTTGTGCCGTGCCGAACTCTGGATTGACTTCGGTGTAATTATCAACTGAGTAATACGAACCCAAAGTGCCGTTTCGTTTGGTTTGCGAAATTGGCGTGATCGGCATGAACCACAAAACATCAACACCGAGATCTCTCAGACGCGGAAGATGTGTTGCAAATGCATCAAAGGTGCCGGCTTCGGTGTACTGGCGCACGTTGACTTCATAGATCACCGCATCATTGATCCATTCAGGTGCAGGTGTCGCCCGCGAACCAGAAGCGGGTTGTGACATTGCGGTCAACGAGAAGGCGACTACGCCTAGAGACACAAGAAGTCGTTTAAGCATGTGAGCACTCTATGCCCCATGGTAAGCATTGGTGGGCGATACTGGAATCGAACCAGTGACCTCTTCGGTGTGAACGAAGCGCTCTAACCCCTGAGCTAATCGCCCGACTTAGTCGAACGCCGCGAACTTTAACACCGCTTATTTAGAGCGGTTTCTCTTCTCTTTGATCCAAGCGAAGATGCGTTCGATGAAATTCTTAAACGGCTGGTAGATGCGGTGTGCCCACAAAAATTCAGAAGCCAAAATTGCGAGACCCAAAAAGACGAAAGCCCAACCTGGCAAAATCGGAAGGAGTGCACCAAGAATTCCACCACCGACGGCAACGGTCACACCAACGATAAGAACACCAGCTCGCCATACAACGTGAGTTGCTGGTCGACGTCGAGCCCAAGCCTGCATCCGCAAATGCAGTGGAAGAACAGACTCGACCGCTTGTTCGAAATCTTCAACTATTTCTTCAGCGACGCCACCAACTTTGTCGGAAAAATCAACATCGCCATCATTGTCGCGATCTTTGTTGAATTCGGTCATGACATCTCCTCCGGTGAACGTTCAACGAACAATGCCTGCAATCTACTCGTGATGGGCGCAGGACACATAAATACAGTCTCGCCCACTTGATGCACCGCTTGGATGTCACGAGTCGATGAGGTCAAAAACACTTCGTCAGCATCCAACAATTCTTCTGGAGCGATGGCTCGAACCTCGTATGGAATCACTCCAGCAATCCATTCGAGGAGTAGTTCTCGAGTTATTCCACCTAGGCACCCATCTTCAAGTGGCGGCGTCATGACCACACCATTCTTGACAATGAACACGTTGGATCCTGTGGCTTCACACACGTTGCCCGCGAGGTTGAGTAGGAATGCCTCTTGTGCCCCTTGTGAAGTGGCTCGATGCAGAGCTAACGCATTCTCGGCGTACGAAGTGGTCTTGGCACTTGCTAATGGTGATCGTTCATTGCGAAGTACATCGCTAATCACAACTTTGCATGACGCTGGCCAAGCAGCACTCGAAGACCACGCAACCACAAGTGTCCAACTATCCGACCGTTTACTACCTAACTCTGAATCACCGGCGGTAATTGTCACGCGAAGTCTGCCTAATTCGGCAGCTACACATTCCTGTTGATGTACAACCGCATCAATCGCTGTGCGAATTTGATCTTCGGTTGGTGTAACGATTTCGAGTAGCGCAGCTGAATGAAATAGTCGACGCAAATGCCGAGTGGGTGCAAAAGGTTTGCCATGAACAGTTTTGAGAGTTTCGAAAACTCCATCACCAACAGTGAAACCGTGATCGAAAATACTGACGGTTGCATCTGCTGCATCAACTAGTCCGCCACCACGTGAGGTTTCAACCCAGAACTTCACTT
>JBEBBR010000144.1:0-10535 GCA_041158285.1 Actinomycetota bacterium | reverse complement strand
ATCAACGAGGCGCGTTCTACTGCTTCGCGCATAGTCCAGCCTCCGAGTGCATCGGGATCGCGCAATCGAAGTGAACGCCACCACCGCGGAATGATTCCTGAACCTTCAAGGTCGCGATCGAAAACCACAATTTGAAGTTTTTTGCCCGCGCGATCGATGGCAAGGTAACGACGTCCACGATCTGTTGATGCAAGCGCATGCAGTTCGGTGATGTCGAGTCCGTTGTCGATTAACACATCAGCAACAGCAGCTCCCCGCGGACGGGTGGTTGGGGTTCCGATTGCGTATCTGAACGCAAGGCCCATCGCCCAACCTGTGAGCACACTGATTGCGAGCGAAGTCGCAGTAAAACCGCCCGAGACAACATCTGCCAAAACCGATAGAGACATGATGACTGCTGCGATGGTTGCTAGTCCACCACGAAGACGCGCGACTGTGAGGAGAGCGAGCACACCTGCGAGCAAGGGCTGAAGTGGTGAAACATCGCGTGCCTTAGTGCCAGAGATCGCGAACCAGAAGTCTGCGCTGCCGTAAGTGCGTGCTGCATTAATCATGAGGGTGATCGCGAGTGCAGCCAGTACGAAGGCGCCGGTTGCTTCGGCGAGAAGTCGAGCGCGTCGCATATTAAGTAGTGCGATAGCTACCGTGCCGGGAAGTACTAATTGGCCAAAGCCCGAAAGTACTGACAGTGAAATCGCGAGTGCTGCAGGAAGTTTGGATGCGCTATCTGCAACATCGGCATCGATCGCACTAAACGTACGCAAAGCAATCGTTGCGATAGTCATTACGCCCACAATGCCGAGAAGGGCGCCAACCATGCGGACGAGATCCACTGGCCTACGAACTCGTCGACGTAGAACACCTTCCTCGATGAGGATAGATGGCTTTTCGGCTGAGTTCATGGGGTGATATTCCCACTATCTCCGACACTTATGCCACCTCCCTCACGTTTTGAGGGTTTTGTTCCGCTGAGATCCCAACCTTTGTCAGAGGGTCGCAGTACTTTTCGCCGCATGTCACTCAACCCCATCACTCTGGCCGAGCCACCCCGCCCACCGATTAAATGGCAATTGGGTGTGGCCGCAGGCGAGGTGGTTGAAGCTCCGACCCTAGATCCTTCTCAGCAGGCTGTGGTTGATCATCGCGCAGGGGCCATGTTGGTGCTTGCAGGACCTGGAACCGGCAAAACCACGACATTGACCGAAGCGGTCACTGCGCGGTTGATTGGCGAGGACGCACTCGATCCTGAGCAGGTATTGGTTCTGACCTTTGCTCGCAAAGCTGCGACGGAGATTCGCGACCGCATCATGGCTCGCCGAGGTGGTGGCATCATTCCGGCGGTCAGCACTTTCCATTCGCTGGCACTGTCACTTGTTCGTGAATTTGATCCAGAAGCAGCAGGAGAAATTCGACTGTTGAGTGGGCCAGAACAAGAAGTTGTGGTTCGTGAAATTTTGCAAGGTCTTATCGACGAACAGATTGTTGCCAACACCGTTGCGTGGCCAGCAGATCTCGCGGCTGCAATTGGCAAACGTGGACTTACTGTCGAAGTTCGCAACGCAATGGCACGTGCCCGCGGCTTGGGGCTAGGCCCTGAAGAAGTTCTTAAAATTTCTGCAGCAGCACAGGATCACAACTGGATGGCAGTCGCTGGCCTACTCGATCAGTATCTAGAGGCTGTTGAGATGCAAGCTGCTGTTGATTACAACGAATTGATTTTCCGTGCCGTTCAATTAACGCGTTCCGAACCAGCAGCGTCAATCGTCAAGGCTCGCTATCGCGCAGTATTTGTTGATGAGTATCAAGACACAGATCCGATGCAGATCGCTTTACTGCAAAATCTAGTTGCACCAGATACTTCTTTGATTGCTGTTGGCGATCCAGATCAATCTATTTATGGTTTCCGCGGTGCAGATGCATCCGCTATCAAGAAGTTTTCCGAACACTTCTCCTACATCACGCCCGGCGAGGCTCCACGAATTCACGCCTTGACCAACACTCGTCGTTTTGGTCCAACCATTCGTGATGCTGCATACCGGGTGATTGCCCGCAACAGTGTGACGGAGTTCCCTTCTTCAGTTGCACGATCCCATCGCGATTTACATACCGACCCTGCTCGCTCTGGTGAAGTAGTGATTCGGCATTACGAATCATCTGAAGTTGAGGCAGAAGAAATTGCTGAACAGATTCGGCATTTAGTTCTTCGTTCTCGACAAGCAGAGTCTGGCCAAACTCCGATGAAGTGGTCTGACGTAGCAGTTCTGGTGCGAGCTGGAACTACTTCAATTCCAATTCTCGAGCGCGCCTGCATCCAGGCTGGTGTACCAGTGGTCACCAAGTTTGAAGATGTTGCACTTGCATCAGAGCCAGCAGTCGCAGTGCTGCTTCGAGCTCTTGAAGTTGCTTTGGCTCCGCAGAAACTTGCAATTGCCGACAACGCGATTGAACTCATCACTTCACCACTCGGTGGTTTGGATGCAAGTGAAGTTCGTCGACTTGGTCGCGCACTCCGCGACTGGGATCGAGCTTCTACTTTCGAACCTCGTTGGAGTGAAGACCTCATCGCAACCGCTTTAGCCGACGCCAAATTTACGGTCAATTTTGACACCACTGTTATCAGTGAAATTTGGCTGAAGTTCGAATCACTGCGAAACCTATTGGCAGATGCACATGCGATGGTGCAATCTGGCAAAGGTGTTGAGGCGGTGCTTTGGCACATTTGGAGCAACTCATCCTGGCGCGATCGTTTACGTAATCGCGCACTCAGTGGTGCTCGAAATGCCAGCCGAGCCCACCGCGATCTCGATGCAGTTATCACGTTGTTTGAACTTGCAGCGGCAAGTCAGACAAAAGCTCACACTTCTCGCAATATCACCACGTTTGTTTCGCACATCAGAAGTTTGACTATTCCAGCACAGTCTTTGCCACAGACATATCAGCCGGATGCAGTTTCCTTAATGACAGCGCATGCTGCAAAAGGTCTGGAATGGCGTGCTGTATTTATTTGTGGTGCAGATGAAGAAGTGTGGCCAGATATCCGACGTCGAAGTTCCATCTTTCAACCTGAGCGGTTGACTCTTGATGAACTTGGAAATCTTCCTGAACGACATGTCGTACTAGCAGAAGAACGTCGATTGTTTTTCGTTGCCTGCACTCGAGCCCGCGACTATTTACATGTAAGTTCAACAGCAGCAGATCCAGAGTCTGGCCGTTTGCCGTCGCGATTCATTAAACAACTTGCAGGTGATGTGGTTGCAGAGAACACCGAACTTGAAAGTGGCGCATCAATCCCGACTGCACCAGAAGATCTCAGCCCTGCGCGTTACTCCATCAATTCACTTGTCTCACTTCTTCGCCGTACTGCTGCTGATTCAACTAAATCTGCAGAACATCGTGAAGCCGCTGAAATTCGCCTGGCACACCTTGCCCAGCTCAAAGACGCAGATGGTCGTTTATTAGTGCCGTCCGCACATCCTGCGAGCTGGTGGGGCTTGGCAGAGGTCACAGAAACTGAAACTTCGATTGATGATCCTGCCCAACCAGTATTCGTTCGAGGTTCATCACTGGAACGAATTCATCAATGCTCGTTGTCATGGTTTATGGAACAGCGAGTTCATGCTGATGAACCAACCACCAGTGCGTTGAGTTTTGGTCTGATTGTTCATGCTTTGGCTGAGGCAGTTGGTCTTGGTGAACTTGAACCAGAACTAGGCGCCATGCAGCAGCATCTTGATCACATCTGGCCGATGATGCGTTACGAGGCACCATGGAGGTCTGAACAAGAACGTCTCACTGCACTTGGCTGTATTCAAAGATTCTTACTCTGGCGCAAAGATCGAACGCGCACCTTGCTGGGAGTTGAACAACGTTTCGATGGTCAGTGGCCTGTCACAGGTGCAAACGGTTATTCCGATGTTGTCACATTGCGCGGAACGATCGATATTGTCGAGGTAGATGACAGTAATGGAATTTTCATTGCAGACTTAAAGACCAGCAAAACTCCGCCATCTTTCGAAAAAGCCAAAGAACATATGCAACTTGGTTTGTATCAGGCTGCAGTCAAAGCGGGACTGCTCGATGGATTGCGTGATCGTTTTCCAGATCCTTCTGCACCATCACATCCTGATGGCGCCGAACTTGTCATGATTCGAAACGACGATGGCAGTAAACCAACTCCTGCTGTTCGACCTCAGCCAGCATTAGTGGAGGATCCAGAGACAGGTGCTCTCTGGATTGAACATCGTTTGGCAGAAGCTGCCGAAATTGTTCGGTGCGAAAAATACATTCCAACTTTGGGGGAGGGTTGCGCATTGTGTCGAATCAAGAATGCCTGCCCACTTCAGGCACAAGGCAAGCCGGTGATCTCATGAAGTACAGCGCACACGACATTGCCAAGGCAATGAAAATTGATTTCCTTCCAGAACAGCTCGAAGCGATCTCTGCGGATCCAATTCCCGGTGTGATTATCGCTGGTGCAGGTTCAGGTAAGACCGCTGTGATGGCTGCTCGAGTTGTGTACCTTGTTGCCAACGACATTGTGGCAACGGATCAGGTACTTGGCCTCACGTTCACCAAGCTCGCTGCTGGCGAACTGCACAGTCGAATTCGCATCGCTCTCGATGCACTTCTCGGTGAGCGAAATCTTGAAGGTGGCGAAGACTCAACTAGTGGTGATCCCACTGTGTCGACCTATCACGCGTTTGCTTCACGCTTAGTGACCGAACATGGCTTACGCATTGGTTGTGAACCAGATGCCATGGTGATTACTGATACACGGCGTCAGCAGCTTGCGGCTAGGTCTTTGCAAAAAACTCCCACCGAGTTGGCTACCACTGAACTTGCCTTCACGACCATTCTCGAAAGAGTGCTCGGACTTGATGATGCGCTTTCGGACTACGACGTAACTCCGGAGGCTTTGCGGGAGTGGGACCACAAGCTCATCAAGGATCTCGAGGTCAATACTGACCACGTCAAACCAGTTCAGAAATTCATCGAAACTTCACGTGCTCGCATTTTGTTGTCTGAACTTGTCGAAGAGTTTCGCGAGAACAAAAAGTTGCATAACGCAATGGATTACGCAGACATGGGTAGGTTCTCACTTCAACTTGTTCGAAACTTCCCAGATTTAGTTACCCAAATTCGTGACCAGTATCGCGTGGTTCTCTTAGACGAATATCAAGACACTTCTATTGCTCAGCGCAATTTGATGAAGGAACTTTTCGGCAACGGTCATCCAGTGACTGCGGTGGGAGATGCCCTGCAATCAATTTATGCCTGGCGTGGGGCAAGTGTGTGGAACATTGATCAATTCCCATCTGATTTTCCAGAAGCCAACGGTAAGAACAGTCGGATCTACGGTTTGCCTGTCACTCAACGCAACGGCAAGAACATTGTGGCACTAGCCAACGCGATCACTGAACCACTTCGAGCAGCGGGCCAACATGACTCGGTCCTTCCGCTCGAGGCTTCCGAGTCTCCACGTTTTGGTGATGGTCGTGTAAATCTTGCCAGCTTCCAAAGCGCACAAGAAGAAGCCGATTGGGTAGTTGCTCAGATCAAGTCGGCGCAATCAGAAGGTATCGCTCTTGACGATGTGGCATTGCTCCTTCGCAACAACAATCAAGTCTCTTGGATCTACCAAGCGCTCACGGCTGCTGGTATTCCGGCGCAGGTGCGAAGTAAGCGTGCATTACTCAACATCCCAGAAGTGGCCGAAATCATTGCTGTTCTTCGCATCGTCACAGAACCAACCGCCAACAGTGCCTGGGTTCGTGTTCTTTCTGGAGTTCGCTGGCGAATCGGCAATCGCGACCTTGCCTTGATAGGTAAACATGCACAACGACTTGCTGTCCACATCCAAAAAGACGGCGATGCACCACTTGAGCAAAAACTCATTGATGCTGTTTCTGGTTCCGATCCAGTTGATGTCATCGCATTTGGTGATGCAATCGAAGATATTGCACTCAATGGATTGTCAGGACTGTCGGCTGAGGCGTTGACTCGTATTCGCACTTTGTCTGCTGAAGTCAAACATCTTCGTGCTCATACTTCGGATGATCTTGCTGATTTTGTCCAGCGAGTAGCAAGCACCATCGGTTTGGTCGCAGAATCGGCAGCGCATCGCGATCGGGTGCGAGTGGGATTTAGCAATAACTTGCGCTCCTTCTTCTCGATGGTTGCAGAGTTCACATCCCTAGATTCCCAATCAACAGTGTTTGTATTTTTGCAATGGTTGCAAGATTCAGACAAATACAAGTCTCAGCCGCAACTCACCCCAGTTGTCCACAAAGGCTCCGTGCAGCTCATGACAGTGCACTCGGCAAAGGGTCTGCAATTTAGAGTGGTGGGACTTCCTCGTTTCGCAAAAGGAATTTTTCCATCCTCTGAAGGAACAAGTCAGTGGATCACAAATTCAGATGTGGTTCCGGTTGACCTGCGTGATGAAAGAAAGAATGAAATCATCGCTGCCTTCCCACCTCGTTATGAACGCATCGCAACAAAACCTATTGATGCATTCAAAGCTGCGTGCAAAGAGCAAGATGATTTAGATGAACGGCGTTTGGCATATGTTGCCATCACTCGCTCAACTGACATTCTTTTTGCATCAAGCAGTGCGATAGCGGATTTTGATACTCAAGTTCGTGAGGTGTCTCCATACCTTGTCGAACTTAAAGAACTCGTTCGCGAATCTAACCTCCCAGTCAGTATTGATACATGGTTCGAGTTTGATGATGGCGACAAACCTGAACTTCCAGTCGTCACTGGCAATTGGCCGGTTCAACTCGATTCGCTAGCGATGACAGAGATTCAGCAGAGTGCCCAGCGAGTACTTGCTGCGATGGCGATGGAGTTGCCGTCACTCACTTCTTCGGATCCAGTTGTCGCGCAATGGGATGATGCCATTGATGCGCTCAACAAAGAGTTAGCGCAATTGCGTGAGCCACTTCGTACAGTCGAACTTCCTAAGAGTTTGAGTGTGACGCACATTCAGCGCCTTGCCAAAAACGCCGAAGAGTTCGTACATGATCTTGTCCGACCAATGCCGGCGAAACCGGCACCAGCTGCTGCGCAGGGAACCGCATTCCACACCTGGCTCGAAAAGCGATCCTCCGAACTCATGGGTCGCGGCCATCAGCCCGTGTTGCCAGGCATCGAAGACATTGATGAACGCGAAATCGAAGTTCTTGATACTCCAACCTTGCAAAAGTTCCGTGAAACCTTCGAAAAGTCACCTTGGTCGACTCGCGTTCCGTACGCAATCGAAGAACCATTCGGAATCATGTTCGGTGGACATCTCATCCGCGGTCGAATTGACGCAGTTTTTGCAGACGAAGTTGATGGTCGAACCGTGTGGACTTTGGTGGATTGGAAAACCAATAGTTCAGCGGTTGCCGATCCACTGCAGCTTTCCATCTATCGATTAGCGTGGGCAGCGTCTAAGAAAGTTCCACTTGAAGATGTCAAAGGTGCGTTTTATTACGTGGCACTTGATCAAACCATCATGCCAGAGGATCTCAAGACCTACGAAGAAGTCAATGCGATCATTGAAGCAGGCTATATCCCCGAGCTTTAAGAGCGAGAGAAGTTGGTGGTCACCGACAGGTGATCACCAGCTTGCAACCACCGCGGATGTGTGTGATCAGTTTTGAGAGAATCTCCATATGTCACATGATCGATGTGTGCACGTGGGCTCATCGCTGGATAGGTTTTGAAATCCACGGCATTGTTCATTCCGGTGATGCGGTTGACGATACGTCGTGAAAGATTCAGATCACCTGCAAGTACGAATTCAGTTTCGAGACTTCTAGCCCACTTCATCAATCCGGCCAGCTGTTTCATTGCGGTTGGAGGAATGAATGACAGGTGGGTATTTATCACCGTGATCAGTCCGAGAGGAGTTTCAATTTCTGCAGCGAGGGCAACGCGCGGTTCATCAGGGATCGGAACCATGACGGTTCGATCACCAATGCGAATTGGCAAAGGCATCGACAGTTTGGATCCAGTCATCTCATGTCTTTCCCAACTGCGCACTGGAAACTTCGACAGAATTGCAATGCCATACCCACCAGGAACGGGCTCAACTGATTCGAAATCTTCAACTGTACTTTTGCGCCATTCACGCCCAGGTCCTGGATCTCCATACATCGCTGCTGCAAATTTTGCATCGAGATAGTTTCCACTTCGCTGAACAATGGAAGTCTGTTCAAGTTCATGGCTTCGTTGATGAAAACTATCGACTTCCTGCAGGCATACGATGTCAGAAAGTAATTGGGTTCCCAGCATCTCAAGATTTTCAGCCAATCCAGTAGTTGATTGCGGTTGAAAACTTTCACCATGCGTGATGTTGGCAGTGGTCAAGCTAAAACTCATGGCCGTGACCATTCGTTGGGTAATTCACTACCAAACCAATGTTCAATGAGTCGACGAGCAATAGATACGCGCGCAGGTAGTTTGATGTCACCAGTTTTACACAGTTCAACAAGTTCATCACGGGAAAGCCATTGAGCTTCTTCGATCTCAACCCCATCAACAGTGATGGCGGTTGTATTGGCGCGTGCGTTGAATCCAACCATCAAACTTGCAGGGAATGGCCACGGCTGGCTTCCAAGATATTGACACTGCGAAACTTCAATTCCAACTTCTTCGAACGCTTCACGTTTGACTGCCGCTTCAAGAGTTTCGCCTGGTTCGACAAACCCAGCCACAACCGAGAAGTGACCCTGCTGCCAGACGGTTTGTCGTGCAATCAAAATCCGATCTTCAGGATCGGTGATCACCATGATGACAGCCGCATCTGTTCGTGGGTAATGCTCTGTCCCATCGCTGGGACATTGCCGAACCCAACCAGCGGTGGTGATAAATGTTGGTTCACCACAACGTGGGCAATGTGTATGTGTGTGGTGCCAGTTGTTGAGTGCAAGAGCCGTAACCGCAAGGCCAGCCTGCAAATCGTTCAGTGATTCACCGACTGCGCGAAGCGGTACCCATTCCACGCCATCGATTTCAGGCGGTTCAGGTGAATCCATCGCGTCGAGAGTTCCCGCATAGATCACATCGTCGAGTTCGCCTAGAAAAACTCGTGGACCAGGTCCGATTTCGGCAGAACTGAGGTACGCCAACTCACCACCGCGCATCGCAACTAATGCACCGTGGACTGCAACCACTTTGGTGTCATCAAGGTAGGCAGCGGTTTCCCACCATGCCTGATCAATTCGCCGCTCGGCATTGCGATCTACCGCACTGCGACCGAGTGCGAGATTTTGCAAAAGTGCGCTCACGACAGCGATGCAAGTTTTTCTTTGACCTGAGCCAAACTGGGGTTGGTCATGGCAGAACCATCGGCAAAAACCACCGTTGGGACAGTTCGATTGCCACCGTTGACCTGCTCGACGAGAGCGGCCGATGCTTCGTCAGCCTCGATATCAATCTCAGCGAACTCAATACCTTCACGCCCGAGTTGGGACTTCAAACGCTGGCAGTAGCCGCACCAGACGGTGCTGTACATGGTCAATGACATGGTGGCCTCACTTTCGGGGCTGACTCTAGGTGAATACAGGTCGGTCTCGCAGATGGAAAGATGACCCCATGACCCACGTCCTGCTCGAAGCCCTCGATCCCGATCAGCGGGAAGTGGCTGCTTTGACGCATGGACGAGTGGCTGTCATCGCAACCGCAGGCTCTGGAAAGACTCGAGCCATCACCCACCGGATTGCCTACGCAATCGCAAGTGGTGCGCATGATGCCAACAAAGGTCTCGCACTTACGTTCACCAATAAGTCTGCGGCTTCTATGAGTAGCCGACTAGCGGAGCTTTCTGTCAGTGGCGTCACCACCTCGACTTTCCACTCCGCTGCACTTCGGCAGCTCACACATTTTTGGCCACAAACCTTGGGAGGTTCGGCTTGGAAAGTGATCGCCTCCAAAAATGATGCGGTTGAGGAGGCCATCAGACATGCAAATCTTGATGTTTCCAATACTGAACGTCGATTGATCATCAGTGAGATGGAGTGGGCGAAAACAAGCGGACTAGATCCTGAAAGTTATTTAGAACATAACCGCCTTGAATATGGTGTGGATCAATCTGTTGTTGCTGAAGTGTGGGGTCGCTACAACGACATTTGTCATCGTCGTCGAGTGATGGACTTTGAAGATGTTTTGTCATTGACCGTAGGCATGCTCCAACAACGTCCAGATATCGCGCGAGATGTTCAACGTCGTTACACCTGGTTTACTGTCGATGAATATCAGGATGTCACACCTTTGCAACAAGCGCTGCTAGATCTGTGGGTAGGAAACCGAAGTGACATTTGCGTTGTTGGAGATCCTGCGCAAACTATTTATTCCTTCGCTGGTGCCCAAGCTAATTTCTTAAAAAAGTTTCAAAGCACTTATCCAGATGCAACTGTTGTTGAGTTGCGCCGGACATATCGTTGCCCGCCAGCTGTGGTGGCAGCTGCAAATTCGCTGATGGCAGCAGAAGTTGCAGAGCAGCGCTCAGCGGTTTTTATGCAGTCGCAAATTGCTGAACAAGGATC
>JBEBBR010000143.1:0-4869 GCA_041158285.1 Actinomycetota bacterium | reverse complement strand
GCATGAATTCGGTTGCTGGTGGATCTTTCCCAGCACGTATCTTTACTGCTTTTATGCGTGGTGCTCACAAGAATCTGCCGATCACAAAATTCACAGCACCAACTGTCATGCCAACAGTGACTGCAACTCCTTCAACGTTGCCGACCGATACCGCCACTCCAACAGATACAACGAGTTCCACTCCAACAGAGACTGCAACCGAAAATCCAACTGTGGACCCAACCAGCACTACGAATTAGCAAATACTTTTAGGTGCATGCGTGTTGACGAAGAAAGCCGCCAGTCTCGCGGCAGTTCTCTCAGTAGTTGCAATGGCCATCGTGACTTTTGTGGTGCAGTGGCCATGCCGTAACTCTGGTTACACCGATGGTCGCTTCACTTCAATGTGTTACAGCGATCTTGCTTCGATATTTGCTAATCCACCATATTCGAATTCGTTGTGGCCATTCGGTATAGACAACGGTGTAAACCAATCACCACTTAATGCCATGATCATGTGGCTGATTTCTTTGGTTCCAGTTGATTTCACAACTCACATCGTTGTGATGCAACTCGTTTTGGTTGCAGCAATGATGGTCACAGTCATAGTGATAATCAAACTTCGCCAGTGGCGTCCACTCGATGCTGCGATGTATGCGTTGATCCCGCTGTGGCCTTTCGTGTGGTTTGTCGCCGAAGACATGATTTCTGTGATGTTTGCAGCTTTGAGTCTGTGGTTCTGGTATCGACAAAAACTAGGTCTTTCTGCATTGGCGCTCGGCATCGGGGCCGCAGCCGGCGCCTGGGTTTTGGTCCTCCTAGTTGCTTATGGAGTAGACCAGTACCGACGTGAAGAAACCCTGACGATGATTCGCCTTTCGTTGATCTCGATTGCAACCTCGATAGCGCTCTCCTTGCCGCGAATCATCGAAGGTCAACCACTTGTAGTCAAAGGTGATCTAACTGCGGGTGAAGGAAGTCCGCTGTATATATGGTCAGTAATCACTGAGTCCGATCCAGTATCAAACATATTCGTTGTATTTCTTGGTTTTTTCGCCATCGGTGCGTTTGCTCGATGGGCGAGTCAACTTCCATTTGATTTTCGATTGGAACCACTCATCGCAATATTCGTGATGATTCAAATCTTGTCTGGTCCAACTCTTTCGCCACAGGTTTTTACACATCTCTTGTGGATTTTGGTCCTTGCGATTCCACGGAAAACTTTCCTTCTGGGATTCTCGCTCATCACCATCATTTACGTTTCATCCGTCTGGCTGCGATTCGAAGCAGGTTTGGAAAACGGAAAAGGAATCTCACTTCAGTTGTATGCGTTGATGTGTGCTGCCTTGTGGTTGGGTTTGTTGATGACAATTCGCAAATGTGCACGCGTCATGACTATTCAAGGTACAGATGAGGTAATGCAAACTCTCAGTGTCGCGATGTCAGATTCTGCGAAATCATCTCGAATTATTAGAGTTGATTGAGATGACCAAATTTAGAATGCCATTGGTGGTGCTGATCGGTATTGCAGTCTCGCTTGCAGGACTGCTATTCAAAAACACGTGCGCCTCATCGACTTGGGGTGGCACATCATTTACGTATCAAAATCTCTGTTACAGCGATATTGGACCTTTGTATTACTTACGCGGTTTCGCTGACGGGTTGTTTCCATACTTCAACAGTTTTGAAGGTCAATTTCTCGAATATCCAGTCTTAACTGGACTCACCATGTGGGTCGCGTCTGTCATCGCGAATGCATTTTCGAATAGTGATTCTGCCGCACCATTTGTTTATGCAAACTGGATCTTCAACTTAGTTTTCATATCTGCAGCAATCTGGGTGATGTCCAACATCAAAACAGCAAACAGAAATGCAGCCTGGTGGTTTGCACTCTCGCCCGCACTCTTTCTCACCCTTGGTATTAACTGGGATGCTTTGGCGGTGCTGTGCGCCGTCGCTGCGGTGTATCTATGGCAAAAAGAAAAGCCGCTTGCATCGGGAATCGCCATAGGTCTTGGTGCCGCAGCAAAACTATTTCCAGCTTTGATCCTTGTTCCAATCGCAATTGATGTAATTCGCAAGCGCAATGTGCGCAGTGGTCTCATAACTTTGGTAGCTGCAGCCACAACCTGGCTGTTAGTCAATGCCCCTTTCATGGTTTTCGCTCACGAAGGATGGCTTGAGTTCTACCGATTCTCGTCAACTCGTGGAATTGACTTTGGTTCGCTGTGGCTTGGTATGAATTATGTGTTCTCCTTCGAAGTCTCCACTCAGACTGCAAACCTGCTAGGACTTATCGCAGTCGCAATATGTTCACTTCTACTTCTCACATTCCATAAACGAGTCGATTTTGTCAGCAGCGTTTTCATCATTGTCGCGGTATTCACACTCTTCAACAAGGTCTACTCACCACAGTTTTGGATTTGGTTGGCTCCGCTTGCAGCACTCACAGCAATTCGACTCAAACATTTTGTTGTGTGGAACATGGTCCAAACTCTGTACTTCTATTGCATTTGGCGATATCTCTTATTCCTGACCGATCCGACATTGGATGGCGGTGTGAATACGAGGGAGTACGGTTTGGCAATCTTGTTGAACTGGATTGCTACCGCAACTTTGATTGCCTTGGCCGTGCGCCGTCAACCGACTCACCAATCATCTCTGGCAGGGTAAGCCTGTGACATTCAGCATTGAGATCAATTCACCTCGTTGGCGTAATCATCTGTCCAACGTTCTAGCTGAGTTTTCGAACGCTGGGTCAGCAGTCGTTCCGGTTATCAAAAGTAATGGATATGGCTTAGGTCAAGATTTCCTCGCAAGTGTTGCATCAGATTTACAGAGTGCTGTCGTAGCTGTTGGAACAATTTTCGAAGCAGAGTCACTTCTGAGATCCACAAAAGCAGATGTATTGGTCCTTCAACCATTCGATCCCCGGGACGAAATCGCTTGTGATGTTTGGAAGTCACTAGAAGAATCCAATGAAGGCCGCCGAATCATCCGCGTTATTTCTTCCGAAGAATCTTTTCAAGCTGTACTAGATATTCCCGCAACCCCTCGAGTGATTTTCGAGTGTGCAACAGATCTCAACCGATTTGGATTTAGACCTTCTGAAATCGTGAAGTCATGGCCAGCGATCGTGGCTGCACAGGAAACAGCGCAGATCACAATTGAAGGAATAACTTTCCACTTTCCTTTGACTGCACAAAACTCAGACACTGCATTGATCGTCAGAACAGTGAAGCAACTTCAAGAAGTCAATGCACATTTTGTTAACGCCGTGTGGGTTAGCCATCTTGATGCAAAACATCTGCAGGAACTTCAAGCAAAACTTTCAAACATCACCGTGCATTCGCGAGTTGGTTCGAAGTTGTGGCTTGGCGATCGAGATGCCCTCAAAACGTACGCCACGGTTCTAGCAGTGACCGAAGTTAATCGTGGAGACGTAGCCGGATACCGTCGCAAAAAAGTTCCAGGAAAAGGTTGGATAATTACGGTCGCAGGTGGCACTGCACATGGTGTCGCACTTTCTGCACCATCGAGTGTGGCGAATTCGCGACAACGTGCTGTGGCGTTCGCAAGCGGAATTCTTGAATCTATCGGTGCGGTGCGCTCACCGTTTTCTTACAACGGCTTGCGATTGATGTTTCTAGAAACTCCACATCAACATGTTTCGCAATTATTCCTACCTGCAGTCAACACACCTCCACGCGTCGGCGATCAACTAGAGGTGACGGTTCGCTTCACCACCACGCATGCAGACGTGGTCAAAGAGATTTCCTAAGCGAAGACCTGCAAGTTTTTATTTTCGCGACATGTACATGTTGAACGCGAATGCAAGTAACTTATTGATCGCATAATCGTGTTCACCGATGTATTCGACTGCTTGTCCACCAATTCCAAGTTTGAATCGAATCAAACCAAAGAGTGGATCATCTTCTTTGAGGGTGTCACTAATTCCGCGTAGGTCATAAACCTCTGCACCTGCATCACGTGCATCCCGCAACATTTTCCATTGAATTGCATTCGATGGTCGAGTATCACGATGTTTGGTGGTTGATGCGCCATAGCCATACCAAACGTGTGTTCCGACTCGAATCCAAATTGTTGCTGCCGCAACTTCACCATCAACCTCTGCAAGGTACACGCGAATGCGATCTGGAACTTCAGCTAATGCATCCCAGAAACGTTCAAAGTAAGCCAGAGACCGAGGGGTGAAATGATCGCGCTTAGCGGTCTCAACATAAACCTCATGAAATGCCGGCAAGTCTGCTCGATCACCAACTCGAACAACAACTCCAGCCTTTTCACTCTTCTTTAGATTACGTCGCCACAATTGATTGAGTTGGGTGAGTAGTTCTTCATCGGTGCGACCTTCAAGTTGGACCGTGAAAACGTAGCGAGGCTGAACATCCCCAAAACCTTCATCAACAGTTTTTTGTGTCCAGCCGAGTTGCTTAAGTTCTTGTGACAATTCTGAGGCACGTAAATCGGTGATATCTGCTTGAACTTCGCCAAGTCGTGAAGCTGAACCAATCGCATTCTTGATGGTGTCGGTGAACCACACATGGTGAACCACAGGAACACCAATTTTGATTGTGAATGCGCCTTCTTTTTTCACATGATCGATGAGTGGTTGCAACCATGCATCTAAACCGAATTTGCGTTGATCCAACCAATCAATGTCAGGGCCTTCAGGCAAATACGCAAGCGATTTCTTAATCACTGGTGCCATGCGATACAAAACTAATCCGGCACCAACAAGTTCACCTTCGTCCGTGAACCAGCCAAGGGATTGACTTCGCCATTCCTTTTTTACATCAGCCCATTGCGGAGTCTGTAAAAATGAAACTGAACTTCTTTGTTCAACCCACTCTTGGTGTTGTTGAAATG
>JBEBBR010000142.1:0-6538 GCA_041158285.1 Actinomycetota bacterium | reverse complement strand
AAAAACACACCGGTCTTTGGGCGATCAGTTGCAAGACGTTCGATGTCAGTCGCCTTCTTGACCTGCTCTAAATAGTTTGCAAACTCTTTTTCCGCAGAAGTTCCAGCAGCAAGTTCTGCAGCCAATTCCGAGTCAGCTGCAACAACGAAAAACGTTGCACCGTACAAAGTGTCTGGACGTGTGGTGTACACAGTTACAGGTTCGGCGCGACCTTCGATAACAAAAGAAACGTTTGCGCCGGTTGAACGACCAATCCAGTTGCGTTGCATCAACAAAACTTTGTCAGGCCACTGACCTTCAAGTTGTGACATGTCATCAAGTAGACGATCTGCGTATTCAGTGATTCTCAAGTACCACTGAGTGAGTTTCTTTTTGGTGACAACAGAGTCACATCGTTCACACATACCTTGAACAACTTGCTCGTTAGCAAGCACGGTCTGACATGACGGACACCAGTTAACAGCTGAGTCCTTGCGGTATGCCAAACCGCGTTTGAACATCTCGAGGAAGAACCACTGATTCCAGCGGTAGTACTCAGGGTCGCAGGTATTGAGTGTGCGATCCCAGTCAAAGGAACATGCGTAGCGGCGCATGGAAGATTTTTGGGTGGCGATGTTTTCGTAGGTCCAAATGCGTGGATCTTCGTTACGTTTGATAGCAGCATTTTCGGCTGGTAGACCAAATGCATCCCAACCGATTGGATGCATGACGTTGAAACCTTTTTGGGTCCAAAAACGGGCGATCACATCACCGAGGGCATACGCCTCGGCGTGTCCCATGTGGAGGTCACCTGATGGGTACGGAAACATGTCGAGGACGTAGCGCTTAGGGCGTGGATCGTCTGCGAGTCCCGAACGGAATGGAGCTTTCTCATCCCAAACAGGCAGCCACTTGTTCTGAATGGCTTCATGGTCATACGACTGAGTCTCATCGACTACTGACACTGCGATCTCCTTCAATGGACGGCGCACTCTGCCCTGAAATGCCTTCGGCCCGGATGTCCGGGCCGAAGGCTTCAAGTGGAGCTGAGGGGATTTGAACCCCTGACCCCCTGCATGCCATGCAGGTGCGCTACCAGCTGCGCCACAGCCCCTTAGAGCGTGCGAAGACTACCCCACAAACGTGCAGGGACTTCGACCAGCCTGAGATTAGAGATGCTGCTCTGGCAATGGCGGCAGAGCAGTGATGTTGTAATCCGAAATGCGCCAGGTGTTGCGAACCTCGTCATGGTCCAAAACCGCCCACGCACAGTTGGTGAGGACTTTGAAGGCGCTGAGGTATTCCATCGGCAAATCCAGCAGGTGCATGATTGCAGCTCGAGCGGCTCCGCCATGGGTGGCCACAACGAGTGTGCCCTCACCAATACGGTGGGCATGCTCTGACACAGCCTCTGCCACACGGGAAGCCACTTGGCCGCGAGTTTCTCCATGAAGTCCTGCAGGCAAGCTCATATCTCGCTGCCAATCAGCAAGGGATGCCGCGTGATCGCGGTGAATGTCTGCTTGGGTCAGACCTTCCCACGCGCCACCATCGGTTTCGCGTAGACGCTGGTCTACAGTGATTTCAAGTCCGGTGGCATCAGCGAGAAATTGCGCCGTGCGATGGGCACGCATCAAATCGCTACTGATGATTGCGGTTGGCTGTAATTCCGCAAGTTTTGCTGCTGCAACTTCTGCTTGATGCAGACCCACTTCATCCAAAGCAATATCTGATTGACCTTGCCAACGAAGTTCGGCGTTCCATTGCGTGCGCCCGTGACGCCACAAAACCACTCGGGAGTGAGTCATCGCTTAGGCCTCGTCGGTCGCAGGCTGATCCGCATGTGGGTTGGCAGGAAGTTCGAGTTCTGGGCAGTCTTTCCACAAGCGTTCGAGGTCGTAGTACGCACGTTCTTCGGCATGCTGGATGTGCACGACGATGTCGCTGTAATCGAGCAAAATCCAACGACCTGCTTGTTGACCTTCACGACGAACTGGATCCACATCAATCTTGTCGAGGGCAGCCTCAACCTCATCGCTGATGGCCTGAACTTGACGATCGTTTGCACCGGTGGCAAGCACGAAAATATCGGTGATACCCAGACGATCACTCACGTCAATGAGGCGAATGTCTGTAGCAAGCTTTTCTTCGGCAGCCCATGCTGCGCGATATGCCCAATCAAGAGCCTTGGGGGTGGGAGCCACGTTGTAATCCTTAGAAAGTAGGGGCTAAGTCTCTCACGGACTACGCGATCGGCTGAACTCCTGCAGCGAGCAATAGGTCTCGGCCAGCATTGGTGAGGTATTTGCCAGGTTTGCCTTCGACTGTCCCGTCGATGGTTGGCAGCTGCTGTACGCGAGGACCACCGATGGCCTGAACCGACTGAAGTTTTTCGAACAACATCACCAATTCAGGTATCGCGATAGTCGCCCGAGACGACGAACCCACACTCACTAAGACTGGTCTGAGATTCGCCCCATCAGTGCGCAACATCAACTGCTCCCACACCTGCGTGAATGCTTCTAACTGCTGCTGTGGCCCACCCTGAGTTGCATACAAAGATGCATACATTCCCGTGAGTGTGATCGCTTGTCCACGTTCGAGTTCAACGAAATCATCATCCGAAACAGCGATTATCTGTGTGCGAAGTGGAACGACTGTCACTCCCCCGACACTGTCCACTAAACCTGATATTGCAAGTCGATCGATCTGCCAAGACATTTCAATTTCAACATCGAGGACCCCACTGATCTGGCGGGCGGCAGAATTGATGTCGAGAGTTTCGGTTGATTGGGCGACCGTGATTCGTCCTGGTGAATCTTCAACCACTGCATCTCGAGGTACAACAAACCATTTTTGCCCATTGTCAGCAATGATGACGCTTAGTGCTGCTGACTTATCGTCTTCGCGAATTTGGAACAAGATACTCTTTGGAAAAACTAGCTGAGAAGTTTCAGGTCGATTGATATTCGCATTGAAAGTTGCAACCACAACAAGGACTGCAGTCAGAGTCGCAACTCCAGTCGCTGTCATGAAGCGTCGAATCCAGATCGACTCGCGAGTCATACTCATGAATACAACCCAGTCAATGAAATGAACTGTGCAACATCATCGCCAACTAAAGGTGTGAGAACTTTAACCTTGTCATCAGGTTGGGTATGAGCAACTAACGTGCGAATTTCAGTTGAGGAAACATTTGGGGTTTCAACGTTGATGATGTCTAGCGAAAATCCATCTGGCAATTGAGTTGTATTTCCTGGGCGATCGACCACCAAGAAAGTCACCAGTTGCGCAAGTTCTTTGCTGCGATGCCATGAAGTCAGATGCGTTGCAGCATCATGTCCCAGAATAAAAAACAGTTCGGTATTTGGCCATTGACTAGCGATGTCGTGCATCGTGTCGATGGTGTAGGTGGCAGTTGGTCGATCGATATCGACGGAGTTGATCAGCCAATCAGTGTGTTGGCGAATCAAGAGCGACAGCATGTGTGCACGCAATTCAGCAGATGCGAAATGTTGTTTTTGCCATTGCTGACCTGCTGGCACAAATAAAACGAGATCTAAGTTGGCGTGTTCTTGGGCCGCGGTTGCAACAGCAACATGACCAAGGTGAGGAGGATCAAAACTCCCACCAAACACACCTATGCGCATCAGCGATCAGGATTGAGGCGGGAAACCACGTACAGCAAAGCGCCCAACAACACGAAAGCACCGACTCCGTACATCCAAGTCTCACCTGGGATGGTGTTGACGACGTGTTCTTCGGCAGCTTCAAAAGCAAGCTGTGCAGTGACCGACATGGTTACTCCTTTGAGTTGATTGGCTTACCGTAGCAAACGGCTAGCGGATCTGACCGTCACCTGTGACGATGTATTTGTACGAGGTGAGTTCCGGCAATCCCATAGGGCCACGAGCATGGAGTTTTTGAGTGGAAATTCCGATCTCTGCGCCAAATCCAAACTCCCCGCCATCAGTAAAGCGAGTGGAAGCGTTGACCATCACAGCAGCGCTATCAATTGCTGCGACGAATCGACGTGTTGCCTCAACGTCCTGCGAGACGATGGCTTCGGTGTGACCCGTCGACCACTTCTGAATATGGTGGATTGCGTCATCGATTGAATCCACAATTCCTGCAGCAATATCTAGGGAGTAATACTCAGCAGCCCAATCAGCATCCGTGACCGCTTCGTAGGAAACACCAGCGGACTTACAAAACCCAACGAGCGCTGGGTTTGCATGAACAGTGACGCCGAGCTTTTTGTATTCGCTCAACAACGCTGGCAAGAACTTTGCTGCAATGTCCTTGTGAACCAAAAGTGTTTCGGCCGCATTGCACACAGACACCCGATGTGTCTTTGAGTTGACCGCAATTGCGACTGCCTTCTCGATATCTGCTGCTGCATCGACATACACATGGCAGTTGCCTATACCTGTTTCGATGACAGGAACTGTCGAACCGTTAACGACTGAATTGATGAGACCAGCACCACCGCGCGGAATGATGACATCAACAAGGCCGCGAGCCGTCATCACAACTTCAACTGATTCATGAGAAGTTCCAGGGACCAACACAATGGCATCCACTGGCACATCAGTTGAAGCCAACGCTTGACGCATGACATCAGCCAACGCAACATTGGTGTGATGTGCAGATGAAGAGCCACGCAGCAACGCAGCGTTTCCACTCTTGAGGCAAAGCACTGCCGCATCAACTGTCACATTTGGGCGAGCTTCATAGACCATCGCCACAACACCGAGTGGAACTCGCACCTGTGAAATTTCAAGGCCGTTTGGCAGGGTGTAACCGCGAATCACATCCCCCACTGGATCAGGAAGTGCACACACATCACGTGCCGCAGATGCGATGGCAGCTAAACGTTCAGAATTCAAGGTGAGTCGATCGATGATTGCAGCATCAGTTCCGCGTTTGATCGCGTCATCAACATCAATGCGGTTGGCATCAAGAATGGAAGATTCATTGGCAACAAGTGCGTCAGCGATCGCGTTGAGTGCAAAGTCTTTTTGTTTGCGTGTGAGCATGCGCAAAGTTGCAGCCGCGGCTTTACTTCGAGTCGCGGCCTCTATGACTTCAGCTTTGATGTCAGACATTTCGAGACCCCAATCGACTCAGCACCACTAAATCATCGCGATGAACAAGTTCACGGCCAAAACCTTCACCAAACTCGGCAACCAATGCAGAGGTGGTTTTACCAAGTAGACCCGGCACATCCGATGCATCGAAACCGACAAGGCCACGGGCGATGACAGTGCCACTTGGATCGACCATTTCTACTGCTTCGCCGGAGACAAATTCACCCTCTGACGAAGTCACACCAGCTGGCAAAAGCGACGAGCCGCGCTCGACCAATGCAGTCACCGCACCAGCGTCCAAATGCAGACGTCCACGTGTGGCAGATGCATGTTCGAGCCACAACACACGTGAAGGACGTCGATTCTTTGCAGGTGCGAAATAGGTTCCAACACTTTCGCCATTGATCGCTTGTGCGGCTAATGCAGCACTCGTCAGCACAACTGGAATACCAGCGGTTGATGCGATCTGAGCCGCTTCAACTTTGGTGGCCATTCCGCCAGAACCAATGGAACTTCCAGTTCCACCGATTGTGATGCCGGCAAGTTCATCAAATGAATTCACATGTTCAACGAGTTTTGCGTTTGCAGAAGGAGGACCATCAAATAGGCCTTCAACATCCGATAACAAAATCAATGCGTCTGCTTGAATGATGAGTGCCACTAATGCAGCAAGACGGTCATTGTCACCAAATCTAATTTCACTGGTGGCGACGGTGTCATTTTCGTTGACGATAGGCACAACGTTGAGTTCGAGAAGTCGTTGCAAAGTTCGCTGAGCATTGTTGTAATGCGAACGACGAGTCACATCCTCAGCAGTCAACAAAACTTGACCAACAGTTAAGCCAAATGCTCCGAAGGCTTGTGTGTAGTGAGCCATCAACATACTTTGACCAACGCTTGCAGCAGCTTGCTGACTTGGAAGATCTGTTGGACGTTTGTTGAGTCCTAGTGGAGCTAAACCTGTTGCAATTGCACCACTTGAAACCAAAACAATGTCGCATTGCGGTGCGCGAGATGCGACTGCTTTTACAAGTGATTCGAGGCGGTTGATATCCAATGCACCATCTGCAGAAGTCAAAGAAGATGAACCTACTTTGACCACCATGCGTTGCGCACGCGAGATATCAACGCGATTACTCATCGAAGTCGTCATCCGATTCGTCGATAACGCCCCAAGAGTTTTCGGACTCGATGATTGCCGCAAGTTCGGCATCGATTCCATCTTTACTCTTGCGAGTGCGACTTCCTTCGAAACGAAGATCAGTTCCTCGGCGACCCATCATGAGCTCGGCACCAGCTTGGATGGTTGGTTCGAAGTCGAACACCACCCCGTTGTCACCTTTGCCGATCACGACTGTGTCGCCAGCGACCGCACCGAGTTTGGTGAGTTGAGCTTCGACACCAAGTCGCGCAAGACGGTCTGCCAAATAGCCGACAGCTTCATCGTTAGAGAAATCCGTTTGGCGAAC
>JBEBBR010000141.1:0-12685 GCA_041158285.1 Actinomycetota bacterium | reverse complement strand
ACGCTAAGCATCAGGAGACGAAGACGATGAAACTCATCCTCACTCAGTCTGTTGACGGCCTCGGCACGCCTGGCGATGTCGTTGAAGTCAAAGACGGTTACGGCCGCAACTTCCTCGTTCCACGTGGTTTCGCAACCGCATGGACCAAGGGCGGAGAAAAGCAAGCAACCCAGATCCAGCGCGCCCAAAAGGCACGCGAGGTTCGCGGTGTTGATCACGCTAAAGAATTGAAGACTGCACTCGAAGCTATGTCTGTGACTCTCAAGTCACACGCAGGCGACAACGGCAAACTTTTTGGTTCTGTCACAACTAACGATGTGTCAGTTGCCATCAAGCAAGCCGGTGGACCTTCACTCGACAAGCGTTCGATCACAATTGCAAACCACATCAAGAATGTTGGCAAGCACAAAGTTGCAGTGCGTTTGCACCCAACTGTTGAAGCCAAGTTCGAGATCGAAGTTGTTGCTGGTTAATTCCTAACCACGTAAAAGTGCGGTGCAGAGAAATCTGCGCCGCACTTTTTGTTTGACGAATAAGAACTAAGACTTCTGCCAATTTCGTGTAAGCCAGAGAAGAACAATTGCTCCAACCATGTTGCTCACTATGTCTGCGATTTCAAAACTTCGTCCAAGCTGCCAAACAAATCCTTGAATCAACTCGATCACAATTATGGCGAGAAAAAGAACTGAAATAGTTCTTAATCTGTTTAAGTAATACGACATGGTTGACGCTAAAGGCCAGAGTAAAAATAAGTTTGCGAAAGCCCAAGCGTTTGTATGCTCGGTGTCATTGACATCACTCGTGAGATTCAACATTTGTTTGAATCCGAGTAATGGATCAAACGTAAAACGTGCGATGACAAAACCATCGGGATTCCCGAACGGCATGAGCGTGCCAAACAAAAGTGCGGCGACCGCGAGAATAAGTCCAAGCTTGTGAATGAAAGCGAAACGTGAAGCGATTTGGTTTCGCAGTCTCAGATACACAAGACAGGAAATTGCGGTAACACAACTTGCTACGTAGAGAGCAATAACAACATTGTGCGATTGTCCGCCGAGTTCCAACACGGGCTAAAGAGTATTCAGGTACCACTCATAGGTTGCGGCAATGCCGTCACGAAGTTCGATTCTTGGGGACCAACCCAATGCGGTAATACGTGAAGTATCCAAAAGTTTGCGAGGAGTTCCGTCTGGTTTTGAGCTATCCCACATGATGTCACCTTCAAAACCCACGACAGAGCGAACCATTTCCGCGAGCTCTTTGATAGATAAATCAGTTCCGGTTCCAACATTGATTGGACGTGGATCATCGTAATTTTCGAGCAAGTGCAAACATGCAGCTGCCAAATCATCAACATGAAGAAATTCACGCAGTGGTGAACCAGATCCCCACAAACCTACGAAAGCTGCACCAGAAACTTTTGCTTCATGGAATTTTCGAATCATTGCTGGAAGCACATGGCTGTTGTTCAAATCGAAATTGTCACCTGGTCCATACAGATTGGTAGGCATCGCTGAGATGTATGGCAAGCCATACTGTTGACGTATTGATTGGATGTGAGTGATGCCGGCAATTTTGGCGACTGCATAAGCAGCATTTGTTGGTTCGAGATGTCCGGTCAATAAAGAATCTTCGTTGATCGGTTGCGGTGCAAACTTCGGATAGATGCACGATGAACCAAGAAAGAGAAACTTCGAAATTTGATGTTCAACAGCTGCATCCATGAGGTTGACTTGAATCTGCAGGTTTTGGCTGATGAATTCAGCAGGATAGGTGTTGTTGGCATGAATGCCGCCAACTTTCGCAGCTGAATCGATGACGACCTGAGGTTTGTGTTGCTTAAACCAAGCAAAAACTTGCTCGCGATTGAGTAGGTCGAGTTCAGACCGCTTGGTCGTCAAGACGTTGGTGAAACCGGTGGTTTGAAGCTGGCGCACGAGTGCGGAACCAACCAGACCTGTAGATCCTGCGACGTACACTCGATCATCACGGTTTAAGGCAGTCATAGCATCGCTTCTGTTGTTTGCAAGGAAAACCCAAAGGGGTGGCTGAATTGTGCCTCATTGTCAGTTTTGAAGGTAAATGATTGTTCACTAAGCGCGGTGGGCATATGTCCGAATTCGGTAATTACTTCATCGATCGCCGATGTGACTCGATAGGGGAATGTTCGGGACTTTGTGCACGTTCTCGCACGTCAGAGCAATCCTGTACGGTTACAGCACGTTTGACTGTAATACCTGAGTGGAGTGAGTGTGTCTCGATTGCCCAAGATCTACGTACGTGATGTCGTACTGGTCGGTGCACTCATCGCCATCGTCTCAACCGCGTGGCTTGCCCACACAGCAATTACTGCTCGTGACGAAATATCTGCAATGCGTCCAGTCCTCGCCGAACTCATCAATGATGAGAACGTCACACCAGGTGAGATTGCGAATACCCTCTCTCAAGCTCGCGCACATGCTGCTGCAGCCGAAGATTTAGTTCACGATCCATTGTGGTGGCTTATCAGCAAAGTTCCATTTGCCGGTAACACTCCACGTGCAATTATGACTTCAACCGAAGTTGCATCCAATGTTCTAGATGCAACCACCAAACTTGAAACGCAACTCCGTGCACTTCCAAAGAATTCAAAATCACTTCTTGACCCAGCTTTAATCAACGCACTTGCAGATGGTGCCACCGAACTCTCACCGTTAGTAGCTGATGCCAAAATTCAGTTGAAGCAGCTTGATCTCACAGGTGTTCCAGGTTTGGTTGCAGATCCTGTAGTTCAGGTGCAGTCCCAAATAAATATCGCAGAACCTTTTCTAGTCGAAGCAAAAGCATTTGCTCGAGTCGCTCCTGCATTACTTGGTTTACGTCAACCGACCAAATGGCTTGTAATTTTTGGGAACGGAGCAGAAGCTCGACCTGCTGGCGGATTCCCCGGCGGTTGGGGTGTTATCACGGCAGATCAAGGCAAACTAACACTGAGCAATCTTGAGTCGAATGATCGACTCTCGCGGACATCACTTTCTAATTGGTTAAAGATTGCTGGTGATGAAGCTGCATCTCTTTACAACAATGATTTATCTCGTGTACTTGATATGGGTCTTTCACCAGACTTCGAATTAACAGGCAATTTGTTTTGGAATTTGTATTCTCAAAACACCAATGTTGATACTAAAGGTGTTTTGATCATGGACGAACATGCACTTCGGCATTTAATGCATGTGACCGGACCTGTTCAAGTTGATGGTGCACCTTTGGACTCTGAACAAGTTGTGGATTACGTCACTCGGGGTGTGTACAAAGCGCATACTGATGTTGCGAAGAAAGATGCAGTACTACTCGGACTTGCACGAGATATTTTTGCAAAATTACAGACTGGTGAAATCGGATTGGTCGGACTTGCAAAAGCGTTGATCCCTGCAATGCATGAAGGACGTATTCATGCGTGGGCACAGAGCCCGGCGTTGATGAATGCACTTCGCTCAACACCGCTTGCGGGTGGTCTTCGCGAAGCTGGTCTTTACACTCATGCAGTTGCGATTGCTAATGGTGGCGGTAACAAACTAGAGGCTTACCTTCAAGCAAACGTTCAATACATTGGTGGACAGTGCAATGTTGCGCTGCCTTATCGAGACAGCACAATCCGCATCGAACTCAATCATTCAGCGCCTGCTAAAGGTTTACCGTTCTACGTCACCCCACGCACTGACTTAGGAATTGCACGACCGATTCCACAAGGTGGAACTAAAGAACTTATTTATGTGCATGCCCCATTAGGTTCAGAGTTAACGACAGCGATGTACAACGATGACGCTATTGATCCGATTGCCTATGGAACCGAAAATAATCGAGCCGTCTGGCGCTTTGATGTTGAGGTGACAGCAATGTCTCAGAACGTTCTCGTCGTTTCGTTACAGGAGCCAGCAATCGAAAAGAAACCACATGCACTGATGTGGACTCAGCCGATGACTCTCCCAATGAAAACTTCCGCTGTTCCTGGTCCGATCTGCAGCATTTAACTCAGCGCGTAATTACGTGTTCGGTTATTACAAATCACGTTCGGTCTATGCGTAAAAACACTCACAAATTGCGCTCATAGGACTTATTCCTGTTCGACACCGTCAGCATGCCTCGAGATACTTAGAACACGGTCAATTCAATCGAATTGCCACAGGTTCAAACAGTCTTAAGGTAGGTCAAAATGGCGAGTCGCGCATTAAGGATTAAGCGCTTCTTAGCTGGGGGCGTCATTGGTGTTTCTCTGCTTACAGCCTCAGTCGTTCCGGTGTCTGCATACCCACCTGGTCAGACTTTGGCGCTTGCAGTATCCAGCACTCAAGTTTCACGCGGCCAGCTTGTAACCCTACGAGTAACCAACGCAAAACCTGGCGTACTCACTCTCAAATTTGGTGCTGTAACCAAGCGCACAGTTGTGAGTAGCACCTACAAAACTCCAAGTGTTTCTGTTGCAGCCTCTGCTGCGGGTATTTATGTAACTCGCGCGATCGCTAAAGACTCCGAAACCGCATGGACCCGTGTATACGTTCCATCCGCAACACCGCCATCAGCAGTTCGAACGGGTGCGGTCGGCAACATGGTTATCCGCTACGCAAAACCTGGATCAGTCGTCACAGTCACAGTTGATGGCGATAGTTTCCAAGGCGTAGTCGGAAATGCATCAACTGTCGTTGTTCCTTTCTCAGTTGAGAACAAAGGCACGCTACCCATCACCGTAACCATTGGTGCAGTCACTATTTCTGGATTGAAAACAGTCGGAAGATAAATATTTTCCGTCTTAGTCAGGTTTGTGAAAGGTTCTAATGAAACTCGGTAATCTCAACTTCGGCCATCTCAGTCGCTTAACACGACAGATGGTCGTTGTTGGTGTTTGCGCAGTCCTCGTTTCAACCATCGCGACGCCTGCGGTTCAGGCTGCGACCGTTGGATCAGCTCCGCTTGTTAGCCTCTCCGCAGTTGGCGAAAATCAGGTTCAGATCAATTGGGAAGCTCCTTCCTACACAGTAACTACTGCAGATGGTGTGCATCACGGTCCAAGCGGTTGGAAGATCACCGTTCATAACCCAGGATCTTCAGCAACCATTTTCACTTCGAATTCATGTTCAAATTTGGCTGCAAATGCGCAAGAGTGTGTATTCATTGCACCAACCGGAAAAACTGCATTTGATGTTCGAGTCAAGGCTCTATACAACTATGGCGACATCGCGGACATCAGCCCGGCTGGACTTGGCACAATTGATTTCGCTCAGTTGAGTAATTTTGAAAATGTATTGATTCAGCCATCAGGTGCAGATACCGCTGAGATTTCATGGACAAATGTTTCACCATCAGTTTTGGCTGGTGCCCAGGCTGAAGTCTTCGTAGATGATCAATTGAATTCGCGGGTTACTGCCGATGCTGGCGTTGCGCCAGAAGCGGCAAGCTTGATTGGGCTCTCAACGGGTGTCCACAATGTTGTTTTGCGAATGTTGGATGCAAACAGCCAACTAATCGCTGAATACACATCTACATACAATCAGCCGAATGTTCCACAGGCTCCCACTGTTACCGCTAATTTCAGTAACGCACCTAATGGCTCAAACCTCGTTAACGTAACGTGGTCAACAAACCCAGCTGATGAATCCACGATCACTGGCTGGGATGTCACTGTCACAACAGACGGCGAAGTTTTGCCAGATGGATGTAACGAGGTTACTGCTAATACCCGCACCTGTGTTTTAACATCTGTCGATCCAAACTCACGATACGAAATTGCGGTTTCTGCACTTTACGGTGTTGGCGCATTTGGTTCCACAGGAATTGCCCTGCTTGGTATCACTCCAATTTCGGGTTTAAGTGTTGAACCGTCTTCAACTTCTGGTGCCACACTTACCTGGGTTGTCGATGACATCATCGCAGCTCGTGTTGATCATTCAGTGGTGACACTTGATGGAAATACTTTGGATTGCCCAGAAGCCGATACTTTCAACGAATGTGTCGTCGATGGTTTGGTCATTGGCCAGCAATATGGAGCATCAGTCACACTTGTTGGCCTAGATGGTCAAACCATTTCGCAGGACCAAATCAGTTTTACATTCAACGGCATTCCCCAAGCACCTGTTGTTTCAATTTCGGAACCTAACAACGCTGGTGTTTCAACTGTGTCTTGGGCATATCCAGATGGCATTACTCCAACTGGTGTAAACGGTTGGGATGTTTTTGTTTACCTTGCAGGCACCGAGACTCGCACCGGAACTTGTGAAGCAGGTCAATTACCAGCAGCTACGTACAGTTGCACTATCAACGATGTCTTAGATACCACTGGTGTTCTTGTCGAACTTCGTCCAATCTACGGTAAGAATCTTCTCGGTGACGTTGCATACGGCACACTCCACATCACACCAATTGTTGATCTCGTCGGAACAATCAATGCAGCAAACGAAGCCGATATTTCATGGTCCGTTGATCCACTCATCGATGCGATCGCAGATTCAGCAGTCGTAACAGTTGATGGAATCGAAGTTCCTTGCCCAGATGCTTTGACACTCAACAACTGTGTCGTTTCGGGATTAAGTCTCGATTCTGATCACACAGTTGTAGTTTCACTATTTGATTTTGATGGAAATCTCATCGCCATTTCCACATCCTCATTCACTTTGGGAACCATCCCAGATTCACCAGAAGTTTCAGTGAGTATTTCTGGCTCAACTGCCACCGTGTCCTGGAACTATCCACAAGGTGCACCCGCTGGAATTACAGGATTTGATGTAATTGCATCGTCCGGTTCGATGCTGGACATCACCGGAACGTGCGCAACCGAATTTTTCAACGCCAGTGCAACCTCATGCACAATCACTGAACTAGACGTAGCAGATTCATACGAAATCGCAGTGCGTCCGATTTACGGCACAAACCTGTTGGGTGCCGCAGGTTATGCGTACATCAACGTTACCGAAATTTCAGATTTCGAAATTACTCCAACCAGTGAAAACGAAGTTGCAGTTGGTTGGGCTTTAGATCCGTTCATCGATGCACGAACTGACCAGATCGTTTTCAAGGTTGATGGTGTCACTCTTGAATGTCTCAACGGGCTGATTACCAGTGAATGTCTTGTTGGCTCACTCGTTGTTGGACAAAGCTATGAGATTGAACTTCAATTACTTGATACCGAAGGAAACCTTTTTTCTTCTCGCGTCAGCACCTTTACATTCCAAGATATTCCACTTGCACCAATCGTCACCGTTTCAACTGAAAATGAAAACGGTGTCTCACTGGTTTCTTGGAGCTACCCTGGAGATCTTGTTGCCGCCGGCATCACTGGCTGGAACGTCTTCGTCACCCTTGAAGACGGAACAGATGCGTTAGGAACCTGTGCAGCAGGAATTTTCGGTTTGGGTCAAACCACATGCAGTATCACTGGAATTTCTCTCAACAATGCTGCGGCAGTTGAAGTCTCCTCTGTATACGGTCGCTCACTGCAAGGCCGCACTGGATATGGTTACGTTCACGTCGAAGCAGTTTCAACACTTGCTGCGTTGACGTCAGATTCTGGTCAAATGACAGTTCAGTGGACTGTAGACCAGCTTGTCGAAGTCCGATTTGCAACTGCAGTTGTGAGCGTAGATGGCGTTCCACAGACCTGCGTTGACTCAAACGTCACATTGGAATGTGTCATCTCTGGACTCGAGCCAGACAGCACACATAGTTTTGAAGTTTCTCTTGTTGATAATGATGGCCACGAAATCGGAAACGATTCTGTTATTGCCAAGGTCATGTCGACGGTGATCGCACCTACTCTTACAGTTCAAGACAATGGAACTAGCGCTGTGGTCTCTTGGTCCTATGCGGGTGACACCCCTGAAGGCATCACTGGTTGGGACATTGTCATCACCAACGATGGTCTGCTCGATGCAACTGGAACATGCGCAGCAGGGCAACTAACCGCAAACGCAACTTCATGTGTTCTTACTGATCTTGATCTTGCGACTGGCTATCAAATTCAGGTCACACCAATCTTTGGCATTGCAATGTTGGGTGATCCTGCATTCGGATACGTTCGCGTGAATCCAATCGATGCAGTTACCGTTGCTGGCGTCGATGTTGATTCAGCTTCATTGGCTTGGACAATCTCTTCACTCGTGGAAAGTCGTGTTGCGGCTGTTTCTGTGAGCTTGAATGGTGCTCCGGTTCTTTGTGTGGATGCTCTATTACATGGTGAATGTTTGCTGAATGGCTTATTAGGCGATCAGGCATATTCCTTCGAAATCGTGGCCACTGATGCATCTGGTGCTGTGATTGATTCTGTAAATCAGGATTTCGTTTTCACTGCCGCTCCAGCTGCACCTAATGCAGAGATTTCTGTCAACGGTTCAACCGCAACTATTTCGTGGTCATACCCACAAGATGTGCTGCCAATGGGCGTCAACGGTTGGGATGTCGTGATCACCACCGCTGACGGTTCAGAACTAGCCGGAACGTGTGCCGAAGCGACATTCATTGTCGAAACTCGAAGCTGCACCATTCTGAACGTTGATCCAACAGTTGAAGCAGTAATCGAAGTTCGTGCAATCTATGACATTGGTCTCTTCACTCAACCTGCTTATGTTTACCTCAATGTCGATCCAATTAGTGATCTCATCGGATTGACTGCAGCTGCAGATACTTTGGCTATCTCATGGGCTGTCAACCCACTCGTTGAATCGCAGGTCGACACCGTCAATGTCTACGTCAACAATGTTTTGACCTTATGTGGTGATGCTCTGCTTCTGAGCCAATGCGACATTGCACCACTTAATCCAGGTCAGACCTATGAAGTTCGAGTTGAACTCATTGATGCATCCGAAGCAGTCATCGCAACTGAAGTACAGAATCTCAAGGTACTAACTGCTCCCGCTGCACCAACAATTTCTATTGTTGACAACGGAACTGAGGCAAGTGTCACGTGGTCGTACTCTTCTGAAAATCCAGAGGGAGTCAACGGTTGGTTCGTGACAGTTTCAACCTCTGGCCAAATTGATCCGCTTGGTTCCTGCATGGTTGGAGCCTTCGAGCTGTCAGCGACTTCATGCCAATTGAGCAATCTCGAGTTGAATGAGAAATACGTAGTCGAAGTTCAACCTCTGTACGGCTTGAACCTGACCGGTGCATCGTCCTTTGCATACATTCGAGTCGAAGCAATCAACACCTTTGTCGTTGAAGCGGACTCAGAAACTTCAGCCGTACTGTCTTGGACAGTTGATGAAATGGTTTCACCTCGAGTAGAGAATCTCGTGGTTGAACTTGATGGTGTGATTCAGATATGTGCAAATGGCCTATCGCTGAGCGAGTGCGCATTTACTGGTCTTGCTATCGGACAGAGTTACACAGCCACTGTTTCGCTTCTTGATTTCAATTCCGAAATCTTTGCATCCACACCATTCACATTCATCTTTGGTGGAATGCCTTCCGCACCAGATGTGTCAATTGTCGATAGCGATTCCAACGGAACCGCAACTGTCAATTGGTCTTATCCAGATGGAATCCTCCCAACTGGTGTCACTGGCTTCGATGTCATCGCATTCCTCGAAGATGGTTCTGAAATTATTGGTACCTGTGCAGACGGAAGTTTCGATGCTTCAACTCTGAGTTGCTCAATCAGTGGAGTAACGCCTACTAATGCTGTAGCTGTAGAGGTGCGACCTGTCTATGGTCGTGGAGCTATCGGTGAATCGGGTTATGCCTACTTGTACGTCACCGAAGTTTCCAATGTTCAAGTTCTCACCTCATCAGCTGTTGGACAAGTTGCAGTCACCTGGGATGTGCACCCGCTTGTGGAGTCACGTATTGCAGATGTCACCGTTTTTGTCGATGGAATTGCCGCAGCATGTAATGCTGCCGCATCAACGAACTCCTGCCTCATTGATGGACTCACTCTTGATCAAACATATTCATTCCGCGTGGGCTTGCGCGGTGCCGATGATGTTGTGTTCGCAGATGCCTACCTCTCAAGTGGCCCGATTTCTGCTCCAAGTGCACCACAAGTTTCTGTAACTTCAACCAATGACACTGCGCTTTTGACGTGGGCACAGGATGGGGTTCCAGCTGGTGTGACTGGTTGGAAAGTAGAAGCAATTTCTACTTCATTCGAGATTCCAAATGGTGTTTGTCTTAACTTTGAACTTGAACCATCTACCACTTCCTGTGAAATCACCGGTCTCAACATTGCAGATGGATATGAATTCACTGTCACTCCGCTATACGGTACAAATCTCCTAGGTATCAGCGGATATGCATACCTTCGAGTCAACGTAATTTCGAATGTTTCAATTCTTCCAAGTGCTGACACTCAAGCAAAAGTCACATGGGATGTCGCAGAACTAGCTATCGATCGAGTCGATCATGTGTCTGTGTACGTCGATGGAACCGAGGTCACCTGTGCAGATGCACTCACCTCAAATTCCTGCGTCATTGATTTGCTGATTCCAGGTATCACATACACATTGGCAATTCAGCTGCGAGATGTAAACGATCAACTTGTTGCACAAGAAGTTCTCGATTACACGCATCATTTGCCAACAACCGCCGCAACTGATTTCGTGATGTCATCTCTGATCAACGGCACTGGCACATTGACCTGGAATTTCGATGCTGCAATTACTGGTCTCATCACTGGCTGGGATATCCAAATTCAAAGCAATCTCCCAACAGATTCGATCATCGTGGTTTGCGATCCGGGTAACGGTGTCATTCCAGCGGTCACACGTAGCTGTGAAATCTCTGGTTTGGATCCAGAAGGTATGTACCTCTTTGAATTGCGCACAATTCTTGGCGACGGTGTGTATGGCTCACCAGCATTCACGTCCGTAAATTCAAGTGTGGCTGAAGGCTTCTCAGGACTTGCAACTACTCAGACTTCTGCGAATCTCTCTTGGTCAGCAGGTCTCGGCTGGGACAGCTTGGTTCATGGATACTCGGTAAGTGTCGATGGCGTACTCGTCTGCTCTTTGACAACCGAAGCTGACCTCGCTGCACCACAGTGTGATGTCGACGGCTTAACCCCAGGTGTTGAATCTGTCGTGACAATTGATGCACTCGATAGTGTGGGTGTTGTCATTAGTTCAATCACCGAATCTTGGTTGCAGCCAGCGCTGCCAGTAGCGACCAATATCACTACGGTTGCTGATGCAAATACTGTGACTGTTAATTGGAGTTACGACCTAGCTTCATCATCAGCCACGATTGTTGGTTGGTCTGTACTAGTTGAGGATCGCTACGGTTCTGTCACAGCTGGAACCTGCAACGATGCCCTAGATGCTGCTGCTCGTAGTTGTGTCGCAAGTGTCGATGATGTAACTCTTGGCAATCGAATTAGTGTCACAGCGATTTACGACCAATCGGTTGAATCAACCCCAGTGGTTACGTATCGAGGTCCAACCTCATCTGTCACCGATGCAGCTATCTACCCAGAAGCAGACACTGTTCAGGCTGCTTTGATCAACTTCACTGGAGTTGAAGCAGTTTCTGAGTACGTCGTTGACGCGACCAACACCACCTCAGGACAAACAATGTCCGTGGTAGATCTTGGTGAGAACACCTGGCGAATCGTTGGAGTGGCACCAGGCAATGAGTACATTGCTCAGATTCGTCCAGTAGTTAATGGAGTCAGTGCCTTCGATGCAGTGACAACAGCGACCTATATGGCGGTCAATGTTCCATCACCTTCCGCAGCGGTCTCGGCCACTATGACTGGCACACCTCGCCAAATCTTGGTGAGTTACGAATCAGCAGCACCGAATGGAGTGTCAGTCCTTAGCTACACAGTGACTGTTACTACACCGGATCGAGATCCAGTTTCAATCACAAGCCGCGACACTCAGGTGTACATCAACGGTTTGCCAGCTGGCTTGACCTATGACATTTCTGTCGTAGCAAACTCATTCGTAGGTTCTTCAAGTGCGGCAACTAGTTCGATCACCACCACGAACGTGCCATTGTCACCAACTATCCAAAAAGTTGAACTCGTAACCGCAACTTCAGCTCGAGTTACATGGACTGCTCCGGCAGCAGTTGCGGGCCGTGCCGACGTGGATGGCTATTTCATCACGGTTAATCCGGCCGCTGGTGTGACACAGGTTCAAACAGGCGCTTCTGTTTCGACTGCGATTGTTACTGGCCTGACCCAAGGTGTTAACTACTACTTTGGTGTCCGTGCAACCTCGCTTGCAGGTAATTCAAGTAGTTCGGTAACACAATCGATCACTACACCATCAGTCGTGAGTGCAGTCGCGGCCCGTGCTGTTGCTGACACAATTACAGTGACGTGGCGTGCGGCTAAGGGTGCAATCACCAGCCATGTAGTTCGCCTCACCGACTCCAACAACAATGTTATTTCTCAAACAGTCGCAGCAGATGCACTAACTGCGAGATTTGAATCGCTGACTGCAGGAGAGAGATACAGTCTTACGATCGAATCTTTTGCTGGTGAAGTGTCTGCAGGATCAACTCAATCAATTCCTGTTGCAATCGACAATGTGCCACTTGCTCCAACAGGTGTGACATTGGCTTTGACTGCATCTGACTCGATGCGTGTGTCATGGGTAGCTCCACTTGCTACAAGTGGCAGAGCATCTGTGACTGGTTACAAGATTCATGTAGTTCCAAGTGATGGAGTTTCACTTCCAATTTCCATCACTTCAGTGGAACGTAGTGCAGTTATTTC
>JBEBBR010000140.1:0-3711 GCA_041158285.1 Actinomycetota bacterium | reverse complement strand
GTTTTCGGCCATTCAAATCGCCATCGCTACCGCAGTGGGAAATGGTGCTGCCCATCTCGAAGCACTCGCTGTTGTGGGTGTCGAACCAACTGAGGAAGATGCACTTCTTGCCATGTCCTATGTGATGACTTCAGGAAAATTCATTCAGTGCACCAAGAACGGCGACGTTCTCAAGGTGACAACCAAGTGACAATTTCGCGTTCTACATCTGCTCGCTGGATTCCAGTTGTAGCCACACTTGGTGCATCTGCTTTGTTTGCAACGTCAGGTACAGCCCGAGTGGTCAGTGATGTGTCGGCAGATTCTGTAACCATTGCTGCTGTGCGTCTCACAATTGGCGCATTGGGACTCATCGCTATCAGCAGTTTCGTTGGCCGATTCAAAGAACTCATTCGCTTGTGGCGAATGCCGCTGGTATGGGTGATGGGTGCAGGAGTTGCTGCCTACCAGGCTTTGTTTTTCATTGGCACCGGCCGAGTTGGAGTAGCGGTTGGAACTTTGGCTTCTTTGGCGTTGGGTCCACTCATGGCAGGTTTGCTTGCATGGGCATTAGGCGCAAAACGACCTGAAGCTATCTGGTGGGTATCAACTGTTGTTGCAATCGCTGGGCTCACTGTGCTCACACTTGGCGGGCTCGATAGTTCTGTCTCTATCGATGTGATTGGTGTACTTGCTGCGGTTGGTGCAGGAAGTGCGTATTCGGTGTACACGGTTTTGGGTTCCCGATTATCAACACCAACGACTAACGCAACAGATGTTTTGGCTGCCTCGTTCATTATCGGATCACTTGTGTTGATTCCTTTGGCAATTCCACACCTCAACGAACTGAATTCCGCTGCTGGAGTTGGATTGAGTTTGTGGCTCGGATTAGCTGCGACAACTGCGGCGTATGTGTGTTTTGGAATCGGAATCACGTACCTAGCGCCCGGCACAGTCGCGACTCTCAATCTTGCAGAACCGGTCATCGCAACCGTTTTTGGTGTAGTCCTCCTAGGCGAAGTTATTCAAGGGTTAACAGCCGTGGGCTGTGCATTGATTGCTCTCGCACTAGTAATTCTTTCCGTTTCAACCATCAAAGGTGAAAAATGACAAACTTCCGTTCTGGTTTTGTGTGCATTGTTGGTCGCCCCAACACGGGTAAATCGACTTTGACCAACGCATTGGTTGGAACAAAAGTTGCGATCACCTCCGACAAACCTCAAACCACTCGACACGCAATTCGTGGATTAGTTCATCGCGAACACGGTCAAATCATTTTGGTTGATACGCCAGGAATTCACCGCCCTCGCACTTTGCTGGGTCAGCGATTGAATGAATTGGTTCGCACTACATGGGCAGATGTTGATGTGATCGGTATGTGTGTTCCTGCTGATCAAGAGGTCGGCCCAGGTGACCGCATGATCGCCAATGACATTGGGGAAATGAAGAAGACTCCCAAGATTGCAATCCTGACCAAAACTGATCTGGTGAGCAAAGCTGTCTTGGCCAAGCGCCTAGTCGAACTGGACAAGCTTGCAAAAGAATCTGGCTGGGAGTGGTCGCACATTGTTCCCGTCAGTTCAGTCAAAGGTGAAAACCTTGACACCATCACCAACGTTTTGATTTCGATGCTGCCAGAAGGTCCAGCTCTGTATCCGGCTGGTGAAATTTCTGAAGAGCCAGAAGAGAAGATGGTTTCAGAGCTCATTCGCGAAGCCGCACTTGAAGGTGTGCGCGATGAGTTACCTCACTCAATTGCTGTCGTAGTCGAAGAGATGAAACTGCGTGAAGATCGTCCGGCAGACAAGCCGCTACTCGATATTCAAGCTTTCCTTTTTGTTGAACGTGACAGCCAGAAAGCCATCATTCTCGGTAAAGGTGGCACACGACTTGGTCATGTTGGACAAGTTGCTCGCACCCAAATTGAACGCATGATGGGTGTGAAGGTGTACCTCGATATCCGAGTCAAGGTCGCACCTGATTGGCAGCGCGACCCCAAACAACTCAATCGTTTAGGTTTCTGAGCCTTCAACGATATCGAGTAGCAGATTTCACTCGTCTGGATCGAGATCAGCAATAAGTTCGTGCCGCTGCCCGTATGTACCAATCACTGCGATGATTCCCGCCAAGATTGGCATACCCACAAACGCTCCGACTGGACCAAGAAGAGCCACGCCGAAAAACGCTGAAGCCATTGCAACCGCTGGATGTAAGTCCATGGTTGCTCTACTCACGCGTGGCGTCAGTACATAGGTTTCGATCTGCTGGTACACAGTCGCGAATGCCACAATCCAAATAATGTCTGTGGTGTCGCTGCCAATGCTAAACAGCACAGGAACGATGATTCCGAGATAGGTGCCAACAGAGGGAACGAATTGCGCGGAGATACCAGCGAAGATTCCCATTGGCAGCCAGTACGGAAGTCCGATTGCGAAGTACACAATGGAGTGCAGCACTGCCGAGATGGCGGCAAGCACAACGCGTGAGACAACGAACCCACCAGTTTTGCTCACTGCGATTTCCCATACAGTGAGAAACACTCGCTGGCGTTCAGCAGGAAGCCACGAAGCAATTCCGCGCTTCACTTTGTGTGCATCTGCTGAGAAATAGAACGCAAAAACCAAAACAGTTGCGAGTTCGAAAATTGCTGTCATCAAACTCGAAAGTACACCGATCAAGCCACCTGCAAGATTGGTGACAATCGGTGTAATGGTTGAGGTGTCAAGGTTGAGAGATTTGATAATCTCAGTCGCATCGAGTTTAAGATCAAAGCTGCTGTTGAGCCAACTCGTTACATTCTTGATCATGTCAGGTGCAGCAGCAACCGCGTCTGATAACTGGCTAAACATCAGACTTCCGAATGTTGCAAAGAAGGCAATGAAGAACAACAGCAAACCAAGAATCACAATTCCGGCACCGAGTCCACGTTTGTATCCGCGGCGTTCAAACCAAGAGACTGGTGGCTCCATGGCGATGGAGATCAACCATGCGAAGAGCAACAAGATGAGAAAGCCGCTCATACTTGAGATCAACCCCACCCCAAATTCATAGATGGCGAAAATTGCAATCGCGGCGATAACTAACTGACGCCAGGTGCGTGAATCTGGAAAGTTCATGTGGTCAATCTACGAGATAGGTATGACTTGACGAGGTATTCGGCGCGATTACACCGTGTGAGCCTTCGGCGGCTGCGAGAATAGGCGCATGGCGGTGTATCGGGATCAGGCAGTTGTGCTTCGGGCACAAAAGCTCGGTGAAGCCGATCGAATCATTACTTTGTTAACCAAGGATCACGGTCGTGTTCGAGCGGTAGCCAAAGGTGTGCGCAAAGCTGCCAGTCGTTTCGGTGCCCGACTCGAACCCCTTAACCTCATCGACATTCAATGTCACGTCGGCCGATCCATGGACACTGTGACTCAAGTCGAAACCATCGCTGCGTATGGCGCGAGTGCCAGTGCTGACTATGCACAGTGGACAGCGGGGCAGGCGATGCTCGAAACCGCCGATCGGTTAGTGCCTGCTGATCACGAGCCAGTGCCACAACAATTTCTCCTGCTTGTTGGCGGACTCAAATCTTTAGTAACTGCCGAACATGATCCAGGTCTAATTTTGGATGCCTACCTCATTCGATCTATGTCGGTTGCAGGTTGGGCATCTTCATTTGATAACTGTGCACGTTGTGACGAACCCGGTCCACACAGATGGTTCTCTATCTCGAGTGGTGGAGCTCTG
>JBEBBR010000139.1:0-13270 GCA_041158285.1 Actinomycetota bacterium | reverse complement strand
TGGTGGCCTTGATGTAGGAGTGACCAACGCGAGTGCGAACTGCTGTTCCACCGTTTTCGGCAACAACTTCGGTAACCGTGCGCGAGGTAATGAGGTTGTGGATGATGGTTGAACCTGGGTGTTTGGCCAATTCACGTTGAGCAATGAGTGCAGTCAAAATTGATGGGCTGACAATCGCACCATTTTGATCAACAACGAAACAGCGATCTGCATCGCCATCAAATGCCAAACCGATGTCAGCTGAATGTTTGATGACTGCTGCCTGCAGATCGCGAAGATTTTCTGGATCAATTGGATTTGCTTCGTGATTTGGGAAAGTTCCATCCAATTCGAAATACATCGGAATCACGTCGAGTGGCAAACCATCAAGAACTTTAGGAACTGTGAAACCACCCATGCCGTTGCCAGCATCAACAACAACCTTAAGTGGACGGATTTCTGAAAGATCTACGAGCTTACGTAAGTAAGCGGCGTATTCACTCACGAGATCCTGAGTTGATGACGAACCGCGAGGACCTGAGTAATCTGAAACCCAACCATCGATCAACATCTGTTTGATCTGACCAAGTCCTGTGTCATTACCTACTGGTGCGGCTCCACTTCGGCACAGTTTGATGCCGTTGTACTCGGCTGGGTTGTGGCTGGCGGTGAACATCGCTCCAGGCAAGTTGAGATGACCAGAGGCAAAGTAGAGACCATCGGTGGATGCCAACCCGATTTCGATGACATCACATCCTTGAGACATCACACCATCAGCAAAAGCTGCCACCAGTTCAGGGCCGCTTGGTCGCATGTCATGGCCGATGACAATCGTGCCGGCTCCGCCATCACGAGTTGCCGCGCCGACGACGTGCACGAAGGCTGCTCCCACGGAACGGGCCAAATCGGCGTCTAGTTGGTCTGGATAAATGCCTCGAACGTCATAGGCCTTGATGATCTGATGTAAGTCACGCACCCGATAAGCCTACCGAGTGGGAATCGGGATTAGTCCGACTCCCGCACCACGCGAAGGTGCCCTCTACGGCCAACCGTTTCTAGTGGTCCGCTCGAGATTCGAGCCTCCCCCGCCGTACGGACGGCTTGAGCCAATTCTTCGAGGTCGTTATCGCTGGGTTTGAGACTCTCGGGATCGGTTTGAAGTTTGACGATATCCCAGCCCCGTGGCGGAACCATGCGAGCCGAATGGGAAGCACACAGGTCATAACAATGTGGTTCGGGATATGTCGCCAACGGACCGACAACTACGGTGGAGTCTGAGTACACATACGTGAGAGTGGACACAGCTAAATGTGGGCACATCGGCCTCGAGCATTTGCGAGCTGGATTCACGCTTCTCACCTTAGTACTTTGAATGGTGAAAACCTCGACGTGACACGAAGGTTTAAGAGACCCGAAGGTTGATGCGAGCCCCTGCCAACGATGTGACTGGCACATCTGAAATGGTCGAAGCTGCAGTTACCGAGCCACCCTTAGTGGAGTGGTACGTCCATGCGGTCATGAATACACCCGGCTGATCTGATGTCACGCGTAGCACAGCTTTTGCTCCCAATGCATCAGGCAATTTCAAACGCGCAAAACTGCCAGCTCCGACATACTCCGATGCTTCCCACAAGACATCGCCATTGGCATATGCGGTTAGTGACACATTGGCAGATTCGACAGCATAAACATCAATCAAAGTTTTGGACGTCACACTCGAAATAGGCAGCACACCCAGTTCCCGAACTTGTTCTTGTCCAGTCAGAACTTCGTAGTCGGTAACTTTTCGACTCACACTAAATTGCGTGAGGCTGGCGACCAGCGGTTGGTCGGACTCAACTATGACGGTGGCGTTCTGATCTCCCACTGCTGATGCAAGATCAAAATTCGCAACTGTCGATTGTGGAATCAAAATTTCTTCAGCACCTGACAAAGGAAATACCCCATCTGCGGTAGCCAATCTGATGGTGATGATCGCATCAGTCTCAGTTGCAAGGATCTGAAGTTTTGGAGCTTTTGATTTCGCAAGCACCCCATTCAAAACAATGGTCTCGCGAGGAGAAGTGATTGGTTGAATGAAAGATCGACCTAGAGCATTAACTCCGTTAACAGCTTCCACTTGCACGACTGCCCCAATACGACCATCTGACACTCGTACCGAGAAAGCTGCTGTGTCCACACCCGGCAAGGCGCGCGTGAGATCCACAGTTCTCACACTCAATGCTGGAACCACAATGCGACGGAACTGGGCAAGTGAGGTTTCGCCAGTCGCAGTAAAACCATTAATCGAAACCACGATGTCTGAATTATCAGGATTAGCTAGTTGTAGAAACGCTTCGTAACCACTAGTCGTGTTGATGCCGCTGAACCAGAACTCTTGTCCAGTTGGGAGGCAACGAGAAACAGCAAGTCCTCGACGGGTTGCGTCATCTCGTATCGAAAAAATAGATGAGCCAACGCCTGCAGCGTGTTCACCCGAGACCATTAAGCCGTACGACTTATTTTCTTTGAGTTTCTGTTCGAAGATTTTTCCAAATCCTAAAGAAACTGGTTCTGCTTGGAGTAAAGAGACGGGATCCGAGGTTGTCGAATACACCTCTCCGTTACCAAGAGACACTTTCTGCTCTGAACTGAAATCTCCATCACGCCAAGACATGCACGACAGATCTCTAACGATCTTTTGGGACGAGACATCAACTTGCTCAATCGGTCCAGCCATATTTGAACCAACGAGGATTGAGATAAACGTACCGATGGAAAAGACTACGAATATTCGGCGCAGCACAATGAAAAAGAAAAACCGCGATAGCGTGTCTTTGAATTTTGGAAGAATTTTGGCGTTAGGAGTCATCACGATTCATCCAACCATTCTTCGCGGTACGAATTTCGCTTTCGTGGTGCAAGAACCAAAACAACACTGGCTGCCGAGAAACCGCTCAACAGAAGCCAGCCGATTCTTTGCCCACCATCGTGTGCGATGAGCAGTGTGCCGCTGGTATTCGCAGGAAGCTTCCAAGCCATCAATTGACCTGGAATCTCGTCGAGGAGTTTTCCATCAAGTAAGGCAGTCCAACCGTCAGTGCTGCGCTCGGCGAGGTGAATAATCACATCGTCAGTGCGAGCAGTTACTAATTGACGAATCTCAAAGCTATTTGAATCGGTGACAATTGCTGTTAGTAAATCCGCTTCTTCTATTCCTTCACCAATATAAGCTCGCGCTCCGACTTCGGTCACTCGCCAAACATGGATTAACTGGTCATTGCGAGCAGTAATAAGACGCTCAAGATTTCCGAGTCCCGCTACCCGTGATGTCAACGAGTCACCAAACGGCACAGCCACATATCCAATCCCAAGTGGCACCAAAGGATTTTGACCTGTGAGGTCAGCACCGGTTAACCATTTAGTGATGCGTGAAGTGAGCGCTTCTTTGTCCGAGGTGATCGCGACTTCATGGTCACCAAGTTGACGCATTCGCCCATCGAGAACTTGGGCATCAACAGTCGATCCGTCAGATGTCAGCAGCAAGGTACGTAACTTGAGATCTTCAGTGAAACCGCGAAGCATCTCGGCCGTGATCGGCGTTTGCCGATGCAACGCTTCGTTTACATGCGAATTGATCACAACTGAGAGAACAGACCCAATTGGCATCAAAGTAATGGAGAAAATCGCGGCAGCAGTTGCAACCTGCATCCAACCAAAGTCTGAGCGAACTAATCGCACCTTGACCGTTGCAGCAGCGTTAGCAAGACAAACAATCAAAGCCGCGTTAACTACAAGTGACGCAACACCGACACCGGGTTGTTCAACTGGATAAGTTGTGAAAGTTGAAATCATTTGGCCCAAGACCACAATGGCGAAAATCGCACCGATTATTTTCCACATATTTAGAACGATGGAAACATTTCGACGACCCTGTGAGGCGACAATGGCAACTATGAACAATCCAAGTGACCAGTACCAATTGACATGTTGATCAAAATTGGCTGAAGCCACGAGCACTCGCCAACCTTCAGCCGCCGAATCGCTCGTGATTGAAAACTGATCAAACCATGTAGATGGAGTCATCAAAATGCGTAGCGACCAAGGCATCAGCAATGCGATTGACCAGACGAAAGTTGCTACAGCTCTATACATCACATCTTTGGAAGGTTTTTGAACAAAAACCAACAGCAGCAAAGCCACAAATGCGATCAACCACGTAGTGACCCAGATAGTGGCAAGAGCAGCAATAGCTACAGCTGCGCCTGCAGCTGATCGCCATGAAGTTGAGATATGTCTAATCAATGTTGCAGCAATAGGTAAAACAATCGCGGCAAGGATCAAACCAATGTCACCCACATACATTGCATTCACAACAATGGGCGACAAGCCATATAAAGCAGCGAGCCAGACTCGGGTTGGCGCGTGTGGAAGTAGCGGGCGAAGTGCTAAGTGCATTGAAAGTGCAGATCCAAAGGCGCCAGCCGCACAGATCAAGACCACGACGAGGACTGCATTTCCACCTGCAAAGATAGACATCAGCGGAATAAACGCGATCATCGGATGAGAAGGTAAATCGGAACCCATTCCGACTGGGTGCCAACCTGACAGGAACTCATTCCACATTGCTTGTGCGGAATCAGGAGTGACACCGATTACCGGTGAAACGAGTTGCCCTGGTGCCCATGCGTCACGGGTAATGAATAAACCGGCCAAAAGCGTGACCACCGACAAGATGGCACCCGGTCGACGAAGCATCGCGAGAGCTGCTGCACCGAGACCAACTTCGTCACTGTGCAATCGATCTGGAAACAGCGAATCGAGGACACGCTCCCACGTCATTTGTATTGCAGTCAAAGCTTCGGTTGCAACGTGACTTATTTGGAGTCCCAGTGAAGGTCGAACATTTCGTGGCAGAGTTGAGATACCTGCGTTAGCACGCAACACTTTTTGACGTGTGCGGTGCGTTAAAGCTGAAGTTGTCGCACGAATTTCGAATCGCGCACTTCGAATATCTTGAAGTAGCAAATAACCAGCACTTCGAAGTAATCCCGCTAGCAAAAGCAGAAGGTATCGAGCCCACAACCACTTTCGTGAAGTGCGCGACAACACCACGAGCATTCCCGCGCGTCGATCCAAAAAGTGCGGGGAGCCTTTTTCGGTATCAACTGGTCGCAGTTCACGTGCAGTTGCCGAGACGTGACGAATTCTCGCCTCCGGCGCAACAATTACGTCGTTACCAGAAGCCCACACTCGCCAACAGAAATCCAAGTCGGAGCGGAAGTTGGGAAGCTCCTCACTAAAACCATCAAGTGCTCGCCACACTTCGCGACGAACCAACATGCCTGCACTACTAACACTGTGTACCTGGTGAATTTCGTCGTGTTGACCTTGGTCGCGTTCACCATGTTCGAGTCCGGTGAATCGCGTACCAACCGCAGTAACTGAAGTTCCCACTTCGAGTACGTGATCAGTTTGAACCCAGTCAACAAGTTTGCAACCAATAACAGCGGCATGTGGATGGGCGTCTGCGGCTGCAAGAAGTGAGGCAAGGGCATGCGGGTCGGGTGCACTGTCGTCGTGCAAAATCCACAACCACTCGGCGTGACGTGGCTGTTCATCCAAGAATGAGGTTGCGTGAGAAACGGCTTCACCTAATGAAGTTCCGACTGCCAACTGATCACAAATGATGCTTCGTGATGAACCATGCATCAACTCAAGTGAGCCGTCTTCACTCTCTAGATCAATGCCGGCAATGCGGTCTAGCTGACGAGTTTGAAACCGCAAGGCGGAAAGTGTTTGTGGCAACCATTTAGCGCCATTGCGGCTAACAACAATGGCGGTTACATAGTGATGGACGGAGATCGGGTCGAGGACAGAATCCTCAGATTCTTCCCACCACTCACGAACAATTGATTGCGTCACGGCGTTATCTTGTCTCAGATGTGGGTGTAGTCCCAAACGAGACGGAAAATTTTGGCTTAGCCAGCGCGCTTGATGCGGCGGCGTTCACGCTCAGAAAGTCCGCCCCAGATACCGAAACGCTCATCTTGAGCGAGTGCATATTCGAGACATTCAACGCGCACATCACAGGTTTGGCAGACGCGCTTTGCTTCACGGGTGCTGCCACCCTTCTCAGGGAAGAAAGCTTCAGGATCTGTCTGAGCACACAATGCATGCTCCTGCCATTCCAAAGCTGGATCTGAATTATTTCCAGATTGCTCTAGAGCCACCGTTCCTCCTGAGTTTCGCTATGGGCGATTGCCCGCACGCATTGGGCGAATTACACCCATGTAATTCAGGTTCGTCAAGTGCTGCCCGTAAAAAACAGGCTTTCCACAGGAAAAAGATTTATTCAGCAGAAAAGCGGAGCGAACGAGTCTCTATTTCGGTGTTCGGCCAAACCCGTGCGCCTGCGATGAGTTCATTGTGATCCCCAATGCTGGCACCATCAGCAACGACCACACTGGTCAGCGTCACATGTTCCCCAATGGACACATTTTCGCCAATGACACAATCAATCAAGGTGCTGTTGGCTCCGACATGTGAACCTGCCATGAGAACTGAACCCTCAACCTTGGCTGATTCACCCACTGAAACTTGCTCGCCAATGGCTGAACCGCCAAAGACTTTTGCAGTAGCTGAAATTTTGGCAGTTGGGGCGGCCATAACTTCACCAGGTTTTTCGACAAGTGATGACGGACAACGACCTTCCACCAAATCTCGTGATCCTTGCGCAAAGGCCAATGGGTTACCCAGATCAAGCCAGTACGCATCTTCGATGTAACCGATAACAGGAGCTTTGGTGTCGAGCAATCCCGGAAAGGTTTCGCGTTCCACTGAGACAACGCGTCCGTTAGGAATTGAATCAATTACTGAACGTTTGAAAACATAACAGCCAGCATTGATCTGATGGGTAACGATTTCTTCTGGAGTCTGCGGTTTTTCAAGGAATTGAATTACGCGACCATCAGCATCAGTAGGTACTAAACCGAACGGACGAGGATCATCAACATTGATGAGATGTAAAGAAACATCGGCATCACGTTGGACATGTTGTTGAACCTGTTGCTTCATGTTGTGACCACTCAAGATGTCACCGTTCAAAATCAACACTGGATCATTTGGAGCACTGTGCAAGGCATCTGCAACATTGCGAATTGCACCACCCGTACCAAGAGGTGAATCTTCGGTGACATAGACAATTTCGATTCCGAAATCTTGCCCATTTCCAAAATACGCTTCGAAAACTTCAGCTTTGTAACTGGTACTCAAAATGATGCGAGTGACACCCGCGTCACGTGCACGAACAATCTGGTGAGCTGTACATGGGTAATTCGCCACAGGGAGCATCGGCTTTGGTGTAGTTAAGGTCAACGGGCGAAGTCGAGTTCCTTGACCACCGACCAGCATTACGGCTTCCATGTGCGTCCTTAGGTTTGAGTGCGAACGCTAAGCGCGTCGAACTTTGGTGACCAATTCTGCATCAGCACCAATATTGATGACTAGCGCCGCCAAAGATTGGCGTCGAAGCCAGGTCGTGTAGTTAGAGAGGTTTGCTGCATTGAGGTAGGTCAGAGGAGAACCACTCGCTGCTGCAATTACACCTCGGTTGTTGGTCACAGCTAGGTTGGTTAACGTCACAGCGCGAACCGTGGCCGTAGATAAGGTCCACGCAATCCGTGAGGCTTTGAACAAATCAATGGTGTTGAGGCGGGAAACTTGAGTCATTCCAGCGAATGCAACATCCGGCAACTGTTCGACTGTTCCGACTGCAATCATGTTGGCAGGTTTGTTAGAACCCAACCATGAAGCAAGGTCTGGACTGAACGCGCCGTTTCTCATAAAGAGAAGTGGGCGACCTGTACGTGCGCTCATTGATACTGCCAATGGCCAAGCGCTAGCCTCAGTATCGCTAACGACAATCGCACCCTTTGTTGACACGAGGTTGAGGTCTTGTGCCAACTTCTTAGACATGTCGCTTGCAGTTGAGCCAAGAATTTTCGTAAACGAAATGTTTACTTCCATAAGTTTGCTGACGACTGCATCATCGATTGCACCAACAATTTTGACTGAAGTCACACCTTGCGCTTTGAGCAGATCACGAACTCGAACGCCATCGCCACTTGCGCGAACAACTACCAGTGCTGATTTCGAAGCGCCGGCATATGCAGCTGCAACGGCTAACAGCGGAGAGTCTGGTGAACCTGGGTCAGCAACTAGAACAGCTTGTTTTGCAGTAGCACTTGGCAACAGTGAAAACTCGATACTGCGTTGATCCATGAAATCTTCGGCATAGGCACTCAAAGTTCCGATCGATGGTTTAACTTCGCTGCGCCAAATCCAGGTGCTTGGCAATGCTTGAGCAGATGCATCTGAACTCTTGGCTGCGAGTCGGAACTTCTCCCCTGAAAGTGAAGCTTTCACTCCAGTCGTGGAAGTTGCGACAACAGTCTTGACGCTCCCAGATACATAGCGACTGCTGAAATCAAGAGTTGCGACATCATCAAGTCCAAATGCGGCGGCAAGGACAGATTGCACACGATTGCGAGGCTCCCAGGCCGAATGTCTCACTGCTGCATCTGGAATCAGCGACCATTCATCGGGAACGCTTCGGAAATACGGACGCGGAGTGCCGCCCCACACATCTTCGTTGTTTTGGGTGGCACCACCACTAGCTGCACTAAAGAAAGTTTGAACAACAGTAGATCCGTACTTCACCACTTTGCCGGTTGCATCATCAACCAAGGTGGAATCGACTGCATCACGCCAACGTTGACCAACGGAACCTTCTGCGAGTTTTGCGTAACCTGTGAAATTCTGATCTCGAGGGTCGTCATAAACATGGCAGTCGCAAGCGACCTTGCGATCTTTCAATCCTCCACTCGCTGTATAAACGTCGTAATACACATACGAACGAGCGGTAACTACTTGTGCTTCGAGTGCAGCCATCGGCCACGAGCTCGGAACCTCTGCAATTCCGTACATATATTCATCGTGCATTCGCAAACGATTAGTCACTTGAATTCCAGCGGAATAATCATTTGTAGCAGCGGCTGCTTTGAGACGCATCATGCCGAAGCGATAGGACCTGTTGAATTCAGAACTAAATGTTTCACCTGGTCCAGAAACCTGCAAAACAGATTCCACATCACCAAGATCTCCACTGAATCGAGTTCCCGACCATTGAACCCGGATGGTTGGAGTCGGCGCAAAGTCGACTGCTGTTGAACCAGTGATTTCGGTTTTGATGAGCGTCTTTGACGAATTGAACGTGAAACTCGCAATGTGTGCGGGCTTTAACGTGACTGAAGTTCCATCATCGGCAATAAGTTTCCATGACCCAGCTTTTGTGCCAACCGCTTTGATTCGCACCTTCACAGTTGCAACTCGATTCAGTAGAGATACGTAAATATCCGCATCATCTTTCATCGCCTGAACAGTGGCACCTGGGTAATAGTGCTCCAGGATTTGTGTGGACGTGTGATTCGCCTGCGCCATCGCATACGCCCCCCACTGCGACATTCCGATTCCATGACCCCAGCCACTTCCGCTGAATGAAAAAGTCGCTGGGGCTTTTGGATCACTTAGCGCCACAGGTTGGAGCAATGGAATCTCGGTTGCGGGTCCACGTTGTGCCAGCTGGTAACCGACCTTGGCCAACTGATTGTCAGCCAATGCTTCACGTGAGGCGACTGTCACAACTTTTGAAATATCCCCGCGCGCATCTAGCCAATCCTTCTGATTTTGAGAAAGGGTTCCCTTGGACATAGTTAGCAAAACGCGCTTGAGTGAATGAACTGTGAAGTCATTAGAAGTAACTGGGGTCGAATCTGCACGGAGTACAAGATCGGCAAGTCCTGCCGGCACACTTCGAGCCAATGCCAGGGAGGACTCTGCCCACTTGGTTGGATCAGTCCTAGTGGTTGACGGAAGTTTGGCAATCGCCGCATTGCTGATTTGATCTGAATTACCGATTGCAACACCATCGGTGATTCCCAATTTCTTGAGATGTGCTGAAGTTGCTGTTGGAACAGAAGTGCTCACGTGCAACAAAGGTCGATTAGTTGCAGATGCATATGCAACCGCCTGCAACAAGGTTTTGGAATCTCCACGGAAATTTGCAAAAACTGCTGAGGTCGATGATCCCACAACTGAGGCTGGCATCAATGCGACAGCCAGCGCTGCTGGTGAATCCGAAGTGATGCGGGAAACTGAATAACCTTTTGCGACTAATGCTTTGGTCACTTTGGTAGAAACAAGAGTTGTAGAACCAACGACGATGATTTTTGTTGCACCTCGACGATCGAGTTCCTTCGTGAGTGCATCAGACAGTTTGGTTGAGTCCGAAAGCAGTAACGGAAGTTTTCTAAGTCGTGCAGAAACGGTTGCTGCCGCCAAAGTGCTGAAGTCGTTTGAAGTGCGAGCGGTAACCATCACAGTTTGTTGTTCGGCATCAACTTCTCGAGAGATGATGCCTGCGAGTACAAGTTGCGAATACGCACTATCTGTCGAAATGAGGCGAGTGACATTTGAACAGATTGAAGACTTATAGGTGGTTGAGGTTGAGGGTGGGTACACATTCAGGACTGCAGATACTGATTTGCCAGCGACACCTGATGGACTTGATGGAGTGAACGTTGCTACCGCTGGACCTCGAGTGATCGTGGGCGTACTTAATGGATCAATCACCACGTTTAATTTGCTCGCCTGAGTTACCTCACCTGAAGTGGTGCGCAACGTGGCACCAGTGCAAATATCCGTGAGTTTGAAACTCCATGTGCCAGCACCTGACAACGTGGTAAAAACCTTGAACGTTGCTGTCGCGTCAATGGGGTTGGCAGAGAAAGTTACGGGGGCAGCCGTGGGTGCGGAATCGGCAAAACCTGGCATCGGTGAAAAACCGACAAAAGCCATCAGCAAACCGCAGACTGCGGCCAACCGAATTCTTCGATTACGCATTAATACCCTCCAGGCGGGGGAAGTCGCCAGAAACACCATTGTGCAGGATTTACGCCGATTCCCTCTTGACCAACACGGGTATTAACCAAATCTGAGCAACATTCTCCGAGCGTTCTCAAGGTCCCCAGCGGTCAATTCGGGCAGGCCGATAGCGAATCTGAGGCAGAATATGACCCTCAGCTTTTGGAGGAATCAATGTCACGTGGTCGCAAACTGCTCCGCTTCGGTGCAGTCAGCATCATCATCTTGTCTTTGGTCAGTGGCGTTGCCTATGCCTCGCTCAGCAATCTTGTGGGCAATATCCAGATTATTGACATCGACGACCAGCTTGGTGACAACCGGCCGACCGCAAAGCCCGGCCCTGATGGTGGCGCTCCAATCAACATCGTGGTCCTCGGTTCAGATACCCGCGATGGCCAAGGCAAGAACTACGGCGGCTCTTCGTATCTCGGCTCCAACCGCTCTGACACCACCATCTTGGTTCACATTTCCGGTGATCGTGAGTGGGCTAGTGCAGTCAGCATTCCACGCGACACCATGGTCGATATGCCAGATTGCAAGAAATCAGATGGCTCCATCTCCAAGGGCTACCACGGACTTTGGAATGAAGCGATGCAACGTGGTGGACCTGGCTGTGTCATCAAAACGCTAGAACAAATCACTCAAATTCGCATCGATCATTTCATCGTGGTCGACTTCAAAGGTTTCAAGAGTGTTGTCAATGCTGTTGGCGGGGTCGAAGTTTGTTTGACTGAAGCTGTTAACGACAAAAAATCTAAACTGGTTTTGCCAAAGGGACTTTCGACAATTGATGGTGAGACCGCACTTGCATTCGTTCGTGCACGTAAAACTCTTGGTGACGGAAGTGACACATCGCGTATCCGTCGTCAACAAGACTTCCTCGCATCACTGACTCGTAAGGTTACAAGTGCTGGTGTGCTGCTTAACCCGATCAAGCTCACTGGTGTTTTGTCTGCAGTTACAGAGTCCCTTGCAACCAATAAAGAACTTGGTTCACTTGATGGACTTAAGAATCTTGCCTTCGAGATGCAGAATCTTCGTCCAAGCAATATTCGCTTTATTACTGCGCCATCGGGACCAGATCCTGACAATCAGTACCGCGTTGTTTTCACTTCTAAAGCTCAAGAGCTGTGGACTGCAATCATCAACGATAAGCAGTGGCCTGCACCACCTGACAAGGGCTGGGATGGCAAGTACCTCACTGGCCAGCCTGACGACATTGACCTTGAGCTTTTGAATGCAACCGATACTGCCGGTTTGGCTAAGGTCAAGCAGGAATTGTTTGAAGATCTCGACTACAAAGTTGTTAATCGTGACAACGCAACAGCTGCTTTTGGTGAAAAGACTTCTGTGTGGGCCACAAAGAAATTTGCGAACAAGGCTCGCACAGTAGCTAAGGCACTTGGACTTTCTGAAGTAAAACTACTTAAGAAAGCAACAACTGCTGAAATTGTTGTAGTGATTGGTAAAGACTTCAAAGATCCTGTTGAAGTTCGGGTGAAGACAAAACCTAAATCATCTTTGTACGGCCCAGAAGGTGGACGTGCAGCTGATGAAACAGATTGTTCACCAGCCTAAAACTTTTACTTCACGACAGGGCTGGTGAGAAATCCCCAACCCCAGCTCATATGCATAGTTACGAGTACGACCGGTATGCGAATGCATACCTTGAGTGGTTGATTTCGTAACGCCGAAAGTGCAACGAGTTTTACAGCAGCCAGGTACGTAAGTGGTGCAATGAAACCGATCATGAGCCACGACGAGGTCACTAGACCAACAAGTCCCAACGCGGTGCCAGTGATAATTCCAATCACGGCAAGTGGTGGAGCGAAATATCTCAACGCACTCAATCGTCGAGAAGTTTCGGGATGCATCGCCATAACTTTTCGACGCCATTGGCCGTACTGCAAATACTGAGTGTGCAAAGTTTTGATTGTTCGACGAGGGCGATACGTCACTTTCATCGCGGGGTTAAACCACACACGTCCACCCGTCTCGCGAATTCGATGATTCATTTCCCAATCCTGGGCGCGAGTCATTGCAGGGTCATAACCACCAACGCGAGCAAGCGCGGATGCGCGGAATGCGCCGAGGTAGACCGTTTCGGCTTCGCCTTCTACCCCACCGACGTGAAAGGCTGCAGAACCAACTCCGAATTTGGATTTCATAGCCCACGCAACAGCTTTTTGAAAATCGGTTTCACCCTGTGCATCCATGATGCCGCCGACGTTGTCGGAGTCAGTCCGCAGAAGAGTCTCGATTGCGATCGACACGTAGTTTCGTGGCAGAAGAGCATGGCCATCACAGCGGACGATGAAGTCACCGGTGG
>JBEBBR010000138.1:0-2954 GCA_041158285.1 Actinomycetota bacterium | reverse complement strand
CCGGAATTAATCCCCCACGCAATCGCATCGTCAGTGGCTGTATCACAGGCGTGGAGAGCGATGGCCACATCAACACTGTTGAGATCTGTTTCCGCGATTGCCTCTGCTCGAAAAGAAATCGAATCTGAGATTTCAAGTCTGTGTGCAATCTCGGTGTTGCGTACTCGAGAGTCTTCCCGCACGTCAACCCCAACAACAGAAATAGGCAAACCTTGTGAACGAAGGAACTGATGTGCTGCAAAGGTTAAATACGCGTGTCCGCAACCAAGGTCAACGATGCGCAACGGTTTAAGAGGTGTTGGACTCGGGATTTGTCCAGCTGAAATTGCACCTGACAAAGCTGGATTCAAAATACGTAAAAACTCTTCAACTTGTTTGTACTTGTCCATCCGTGAAGGTTTGACATTTCCTTGTGAATCAGAAATTCCTAGCTCAGTAAATAGCGGATCTGAACCACTCAAGAGTCGCTGCTTTGTTCGGTCATGAGTAAGATCACGCGATTTCTTCGAATTCTCCCGAGACACCTTGATTTGATTTGGCTTTGCAATTTTCAGAGTCAAAGCACCATCAAGATGTTCAACCAAAATGTTTGCATACCCAGCCGTGAAAAGCTCTTCAACATCAAACTCACCAAAAGAGTAGTTCTTAGTGGTGGTCACACGACCATCATGTGTCACTACTTGTAGTTGTAACTGCGATTTGATGAGAATAGGTTTGAGATCGATGCGTTTGTAAAGGGGTTGTATACCTTTGGTAGCGCCAGAAAATACAGCTCTTACGAATCTTTCAGGAGAGCGAATTATTTGACAAGCCTCCGCAATGACTTCGATATCCTCGCTGGACATAGTCAGGCAGTCGCTCTATTGCGATAAAGCGCCTTAACTGTAGAAAGTGCGACCAAACAAGTCACCGCTAGAAACACAACGATGACCACGATGTAGGTCACCATGCCACCCACACCGGCAGGCTGCGTTGGATCGAGAAATGGATATGGCCACCATCCAGTGGAATAGCCACGAACGACAGTGAATGAAATCCACACAACTGGGTAGGCAAGTACCCACAAGAAAGACTTGAAGGAAATCTTGCTTCCCTCCCGCGACAACAACCAATCTAAGAACACAAAAATTGGTCCCCATACATGCAGAATTTCATTAGGCAACACAGGCCAGTCGTAGCCCGCATCTCGTACGTCGCCAGGAACACCACGCAAAAGGGCGTTGTAGACGACACCTACAATTACTGCATAGCCAGTAACTGATAAGCGAGCTAATCCGAAACGAATGGATTCTGCTTGCATGTTCCACAATCGCCAGGCGCCAATGAGGCACACGAATCCTGCAAGCAAACTCGATTGCACCGTGACATAGGCGAAATATTCGCTACCTCGAAAAACACCATGTGAGAGCCGATCTGTAACTTGCCAAATCACACTCCCGAGAATCAGAAAGCCAGTTACGGCTCTAAAAATGGCATGAAATGAGGTTGAGAGTCCACGAGTATTTGAAGTCATCGGCAGAATGTATTCCAAAACTAACTCCAACCTCTAGTCTTGCCTCCATGCCAATGACCACTCGGACTGCGATTGTTGTGGAGGATGAGCCACTCATTCGAGGTCTGCTCGAAGAGATTTTGGTTGGTGCCAATTTTGAGGTTCACACTGCAGGCTCTGCCTTAGAGGCACGAAGAATTCTCAACCGAATTGAGCCTGACCTCGCTCTACTCGATATTGATCTCGGTGCAGGTGCCAATGGCATTGATGTTGCTCACATCATTGAAAAAAAGCACCTAGGAACAGCCACCATATTTTTAACGAAGATCCCAGATATTCGTGCGACTCCCAGCCAGATTGAATTACCGTCAGGGGCTAGTTTTCTTCGCAAAGAGCTAGTGGGAAATCCTGCCTATCTTCTCAACGCTATCGAGACAGCACTTACTGAGTTAGGAAAAGTTCGGCACGACGCAGAGCCTGGTCGCCCTCTTGAGATGTTGACCAATACTCAAGTACAGGTGCTTAGGCTGCTCGCTTGCGGATACACCAATGCTGAAATCGCTCGTCGTCGTAAAAAGTCTGTGTCTGCGGTTGAACAAATCATCAAAACCATTTTTGTCAATCTCGAAATTCAAGATTCCCTCGAACTGAATCAAAGAGTTGAAGCCACACGAATTTATATACGTGCCGCTGGTGTGCCAAGTAGAGAAGACAAGTGAAACTTTTTATAGAGGAATTACGGGAGCGGATTCGGCAAAGCTCTCTGAATGGTTTTGAACTAGTGGTCGGCCCACAAATGTGGACGGTTGGCTATTTCCTTTGGATGATTGTCATTAGCGGGGTCATTCATGCATTTGGTGCGTACGATGCAAAACCTGACATGGCTCTTGAACGCTTCATAGCAGTTCTCGCATCACATATTCCCATGATGCTTACCATCTATTTGTCTCTGTGGGTCTCTCGTAGATTTTCGCCATTCCGCAAACTCCTGACAGTTATTGCTGGTCTCTATATTGGTGGTGCTGTACGAGGATACGTTCTTCAAACTTTGATGATCTATTTTGATGCAAGTATTTTTGATGACTACGCATTTCGTGTTTTCGGAAGTGCTATGAATGTGGCAATTCTTGGAATGGCTTTGTCATATCTACTCAGTATTACAAAGAAATGGTCGGAACTTTTCCAAAGTTTGCGTTCCGCACAACTTCAGCTCGAAGAGTTACTTTCTCAAACGGAAAATGAAATCGAGCAGGTCACTAATGAAGAAATCTCATCGATCAAATACGAATTAGTGAATCGAATTTCAACATTAAAGAACTTCAAACCAGAAATATTGTCTCAGCAGATCAAGAACCTCATTGACAACAACGTTCGACCGTTAATTACAACGTATCTTCATGCCGTCCAACAATTTTCATCTCAGCAAGTGACTCAACCGCAGATTAATTTCCGATGGATGTCC
>JBEBBR010000137.1:0-3406 GCA_041158285.1 Actinomycetota bacterium | reverse complement strand
TCTTCAGTTTTAGGCCCCACTCCCCACAATGCTGAGACTTTGAGTGGATGTAGAAAATCAATGATGCGATCTGGTGGCACTAACAACATGCCATTGGGTTTGATTGCAGTCGAGGCTAACTTTGCAACGAATTTTGATGATGCGATTCCGACTGAGCAGGTAATGCGTTGTTCTTCATACACACGTTTGCGAATCAATCGGCCAATGTCCAAGGGACTACCCAGTCTTCGAACTGCACCTTTGATATCGAGAAACGCTTCATCTAGTGACAACGGTTCCACTAGTGGTGTGATGTCACGAAAGATTTCCATCACACCAGCACTCGCCACCGCATACTTTTCGTGGCTTGGTGAAATCATGATTGCATCGGGTGCTAACCGACGAGCTGTCCCAGTCGGCATCGCAGCGTGCACCCCTAAAGCTCGAGCTTCGTAGGTTGCACTGAGCACTACACCGCGACCACCCATCGCAGCGATGATGACAGGCTTCCCGATGAGCTCTGGTCGTTCGATTAATTCGACGCTCGCATAAAAAGCATCCATATCAATATGGAGACTGTGAGGCTGCGAATCGTCGTCGCCAAAAGCCAAACTACGTGGATCATCAGAAATGGGTTGGCGACTCACAGCCCTATCCTGCCCACTAGCCCGGACTTCCTTGACTCGTATGCCACAGTTTTGCTGGTGGTTTCATCGCTGCACCATCTGCAGCGGCTACCCAACGCGATTGGCGATGACCTCGCGGAGCCACTACTGCGGTATCAACTTCGTGAGGCGAAACCATTTCTGTGAGCTCTTCGTTACTCGACTGTGCGCCATGAGCCTGCATAAATTGCCACACAGCTTCGCGGCCAGCAGCAAGATCTCGGCCCACTGATGAGAACGCAGCCTGATCGAAAACTTCCCGAACCTGCCCTAGATCCCAACAGCCAGTGGCGCGAATCGACACTCCGCGCGGCCCCGTACGTCGAATAACACCGCGCACCACAAGGGTCCATGACTGAAAGAGAGTGTGCGCATAATCTCCTTGCGCATCTTCAAAGAAAGTTGCATCAAGTGGGCCAGTGCCATCATCGAGGGTGAGAAAAATAACTCGACGTCCACTGCGAACTGGCGGTGTTTGAGTCGAGACTTTTACCCCTGCAATCAGTACTTCTTGTTTCGAACGACACGACAATAAATCGCGCGATCGGGTTATGAACATTTCGTTTAAGAACGGTTCATAAAAATCCATCACATGATGGCTGACATCCATACCGAGAATGTCTAACTCAGACTGCACTCGTTCGGTTGCATCCATCTCGGGTAAACCGGTTCGAAGTGGAATCACAGACGGCCCGCTATCAAATAACATCTCAGCGCTTGTCACTGTGGAACTGCGCCAGCGATCTAACTCGGCAACATGCACTAACAAATCACGTCGAGTTGTGGTGCTTCGACTTTGTTGAGTTGCAGTGACAATGCCATGTAGCTGATCAAAACCACCAGCAAGAATCAAACGTTCCATGATCGGTCGCGACACTTCAGCACGATGCCACACATCATTGATATCGCTAAAAGGTTGAGCGGCTACGAGTGAAGAAATCTCTGATTCACTAATACCTTTGACCTGAGAGAACGGAATGCGAATTCCCCAGTTTTCGCTGCTATCGGCATGTTGAACAACGTAATGCCCTGAACTGCGATTGACATCAAGTCCCAGGATGGGCACTCCCCATTGACGGGCATCATCAAGGATGAGTCGCTTTGGATACATACCCGGGTCATGAGTTAAGACGCCGGCATAAAAAGCAGCTGGGTAATGGGCCTTTAACCAGGCAGACTGATACGTCGGCAATGCAAACGCCCCTGCATGCGCTTTACAAAATCCGAACGAAGCAAATGCGCGTAACACTTCCCACACTTCATCCACTACATCGAGATCGAAATCCAAACCGATTGCCGCAGAATAAAACCAGGCACGCAATGGCACATGCTGCTGCCAATCCCCTAACCCTCGACGAACCTCATCTGCCTCAGCATGTGTGCAACCTGTGAGTGCGGCAATAATTTTGATGACCTGCTCGTGAAACACCACCACGCCAGAGGTTTCGCGCAAAATAGGTTCGAGTGAGGGATGGAAATATTCAGCAGCTTTCCAGCCATGCCTCACATTCAGAAACGGTGTGATCATGTCACTTTTGACTGGACCTGGTCGAAACAATGAAATGTCGATGATGATGTCGTTGAAACTCTCGGGACCAAACTTGCCAATGAGTTCGCGTTGGCCTGGAGATTCAATTTGAAAACAACCAAGAGTTTTTGTGGACTGAATCAATTCAAACGTTGCGCTGTCATCAAGCGGCAATGAATCGAGATCGATGATGTGATTGTCAGTTCGCTGAATTTCTGCAGTCGCATGTGCCATCGCAGATTGCATACGAATTCCCAGAATGTCTAGTTTGAGAAAACCTAATTCCTCAACATCATCCTTGTCGTAATGACTCATCGGATATTCAGCACCACTAGCCTGCACAGGAGTGCGATCAAGTAAAGCCGAATCGCTTAATAACACTCCACATGGATGCATCGCGATGTGTCGCGGCAAACGATCAAGACCTTCGACTAACTCCAAGATCTCATCTAACTGACCCGCCCGCGCCAATGCACCAAAACCGGAGCGTCGAAGTTCGGGTAAGTCTTGTAAAGCTTTACGAGCATCACGCGCCCGGATATGCGGAAACGATTTTGCGAACGCATCGATCTCCGCTCGTGGTAAACCAAGAGCTGCACCCACATCACGCACCGCATGTCGAACTCGATAGGTCTCCATCATCGAAACCGCCGCTACCCGGTCATGACCAAAGCGCTGAAAGACGGCATCGTAAATTTCGAGTCGACGGTGAGATTCCACATCGATATCAATATCTGGCAAAGAGCTTCGTAATGGAGATAAGAATCGTTCCATGATTAAGTCGTGTTCCAGTGGGTTAAGCGCTGAAATTCCTAGTAGATGATTGACAAAACTTCCCGCACCCGATCCACGGGCTGCAACTCGAATTCCACGTTGCCGCGCAATGGTGACGACTTCAGCGACTGTAAGAAAATATCCAGCGAAACCTAATTGTGAAATCACAGCTAGTTCATCTTCGTAGCGTTGATGAACTAGGGACTTCGATACAGCGCGAGTAAACCTTGGATCTTGTAATGCTCGGTCACATCGATCACGCAAAACTTTGTCTGCCGCTACTGCTTCGGTTTTGATCATCGCCGCAGTTCTTCGCGTAGCCGCAGGTCTAGACCATGAGACATCGCCGAGGGTTCGATATTCAGGATTCAGAATGACATCGAGTTCTGGTACATGCACCGAACCAATTCCGAAATCTAACAACGGATCCACAATTGATTTTTGTCCCAGTGACATCGTG
>JBEBBR010000136.1:0-23066 GCA_041158285.1 Actinomycetota bacterium | reverse complement strand
TGATGACGATGAAGCTGCAACCGAAGGCGAAGCCGCCTCAGAATGAGTTCATCTCCACGACTGAAGGCAGGGGCGCATAGTGCGCCCCTGCCTTCAGCGCGTTTACAGACCCCTGGCACCACAAAAGTTCTGCAACGCGAACCTGATGGTTCAGTCGTAAAGCGCACCGTTCTGCCTGGCGGTCTACGTGTTATCACCGAGTATGTTCCAAGCGTTCGCTCCGTCAGTGTTGGAATGTGGGCTGGGGTAGGTTCTCGTGACGAAACTCCTGCAATGGCTGGGTCTGCACACTTTCTTGAACACCTGCTGTTCAAAGGAACGCCAACGCGCGATGCCTTGACTATCTCTGCATCGATCGACGCGGTTGGTGGAGAAATGAACGCTTTCACCAGCAAGGAGTACACCTGCTATTACGCACGTGTACTCGACAATGACACTGCTCTGGCAGTCGATGTGCTTGCTGACATGATGACAAACTCGCTCATCACCAAAACAGACTTCGACCAAGAGCGTGATGTGATTCTCGAAGAGATCGCAATGCGTGATGATGATCACGCAGACAATGCACACGAGGCTTTTGCTGGTGCGCTGTTTGGGGAATCCGATTTGGGTCGCCCCATCCTCGGAACAGTTCAAACGATCTCTGATGCACAACGTGCGGCAGTGTGGAAGTTTTATCGCAAGCACTACACACCGGATCGACTTGTGATTGCAGCCGCTGGTGCAGTGGATCACGCAGAGATTGTTAAGTTCGTTAAGAAATCTTTCAAACATGTACTCGGTGGAGACTCATTACCTGTCGAACGACGTAAACCTCGCTTGGCTAAACCTGCACATCAAGCACTCAACGTGGTAGCCCGCAAAACTGAACAATCACATGTCGTGTGGGGTGTACCAAGTTTTGCTCGCGGAGATTCGCGCAAATATGCAGTGGGTGTTCTCAACGCAGTGCTGGGTGGCGGAATGTCATCCCGCCTATTCCAAGAGGTTCGCGAAAAACGAGGGCTTGCCTACAGCGTGTATTCCTTCGGTCAGAACTTTGCAGACACTGGATACTTAGGTGTGTACACGGGATCTATCCCAACCAAACTTCCACTTGCACTCGAAATCATCCGAGACACCACATCTGCAATTGCAGTAGACGGTTTGACTGATGAAGAAATCGAACGCGGTAAAGGTCAACTTCGCGGGGGATTAGTCCTAGGACTTGAAGATACGGGTTCACGAATGACTCGTATTGCAAAAGCTGAATTGGTTTCAGGGGAGTTGCCTTCTGTAAGTCAGTCGCTGGATTTCATTAACCACGTAACCGCGGACGAAGTGCATGCCATCGCAAACCATTTGTTTATTCAAAAGCCTACGATTGGCGTGGTTGGTCCTTACAAGAACCAAACAGATTTCCTCACAAAAATGAAAAGAAAAGGTGTCTAACATGTCACTTCGCGTTGGTGTGCTCGGTGCACGTGGCCGTATGGGTGCAGAAGTGTGTAAAGCTGTAACCGAAGCACCCGACATGAGCTTGGTTGCCGCCCTCGATGCAGGCGATCCGGTGTATTCACTTGCCAGCGAAGGCGCCAACATTGTTGTGGACTTCACGACACCTGATGTCGTCATGGGACATTTAGATTGGTTGATCCAAAACGGTATTCATAGCGTTGTTGGTACAACTGGATTTTCGACAGAACGCATTGAGCAGGTGAAAACTTGGTCAGCAGCAAACCCATCTGTTGGTGTACTTGTCGCACCGAACTTTGGAATTGGTGCAATTTTGATGATGCGCTTTGCGGCTGAAGCAGCGCGATTCTTTGAATCAGTAGAAATTGTTGAACTTCACCATCCCAACAAAGTTGATGCACCATCTGGAACTGCACGTCACACCGCAGAAATCATTGCGCAGGCACGAAAGGCAGCAGGTCTCGGCGCTCAACCTGACGCAACCACATCATCACTGCCAGGTGCTCGAGGCGCAGACGTCTCTGGTATCCCAGTGCACGCTGTTCGACTTCGCGGATTGGTAGCTCATCAGGAAGTGTTGTTTGGTGATCAAGGTGAAACATTCACCATCCGTCACGACTCAATTGATCGCACTTCGTTTATGCCTGGCGTTTTGGCTGGCATTCGCGGTGTACCCAATCACCCAGGTGTCACAGTCGGTTTGGATGCCTACCTCGGTTTGAAGTAATGCGTATTCGCATTGCAGTTGCAGCGATCACACTTGCAGCTTTTTGTTACCTCGCACTGAGTGTGGTTCGAATTCAACAATTCCTTGAGTCGGCATCTTTTATCGGAATCGTGATTTCGGTGGCAATCGCTGCCGTGGTGATCATCAGTGCTTTACTCATTGCGCGCGAAATTCGATTCGGTATCTCCATGTCACAGATGGCTCATGTACTTGAGGCAGAACAGGGATTACTTCCTGATGACTTGCCAAAGACTGCCGCAGGTCGTGTCGACAAAGATGCAGCGGATGCGCAGTTTGAATCATTGAAGGCAGAAGTTGAATCTCATCCTGATTCATGGCGCGCGTGGTATCGAGTAGCTATTGGTTATGACGATGCTCGAGATCGCACACGAGCTCGTGGCGCGATGCGCACTGCTGAAAAGTTGTTTCGCGAATCTTCTCGATGAAGTGCGAGTGTTCTAGTAATTAAGCCCTGCGTAGCGAGCCAATGCAGTGATAGCTGCAGCGGAGAGCACTACGACAATAAATGGTGCTTTCTTCAAAAGCAGTGGAATTGCCACTACTAATCCGAGCAATCTGCCATCGAGAGTCAGACTCATTCCATTGGCAAATGTTTGGACCATGATCAATCCGCCCAGCAGGCCGATGGGCAGAAGTCCAGAAACATTTCTGAAGCGTTGGTTGTCCATGAGTTTCTGAGGAACGAAATATCCAGCAATCTTCAAGGCATATGCACCAAGTGATGCAACTATGACTGGCATCCACAACATCAGTGATCACCACTCAGTTTTTGGCGAAGTCCTAAAGCCAGTGCAACAAAACCTGCAATCAGAATAGGAATTCCTGGTGCAACAAACGGAATGAAAACCAGTGCTGCAACAGCTCCAAGCGCTGCGGTGAGTTTGCGGTAGTTGTTAGTCAGCTGTGGCCACAGGAGAGCGACAAAACCAGCGACCACTGCGGCATCGAGGCCAAGTGCTTTGGGATCACCAGCGGCAGATGCGGCGACCGCACCAAGCAAAGTTGCTGCATTCCAGAAAATAAAAACACTCACACCTGTTGCCCAGAAAGCCCACTTGCCTCCATGAGTGCCATCAACTTCGATTTCGTGTGCCAACCCCATCGCAGTGCTCTCGTCGATAGTCAGTTGGGCGGCAGCGAATTTCTTCCATCCACGAACTTCGAGTAACTGCGACATGCGAATTGCGTAAGGGAGATTTCGAAACCCTAGAAGTAAAGCGGTTGCGATGGCAGAGATTGCTGACCCGCCAGCGGCGATAACTCCAACGAGTGCGAATTGAGAGGCGCCGGTGAACATGATGGAAGACAGGAATTGTGTTTGGAGAATTGAGAGGCCAGTAGTGACACCCAAGGCCCCAAAAGACACGCCATACGAAGCAACGCCAACCCCGATGCCGACAGCATCACGCATGATGCTGCGCATCGAAGTTGGCATTGTCATCCTCAGAGGCTAGTTGATAGCCGATTCGTGTGATGCGAGCCGGTAGCCAACTCCTCGAACAGCCCATGCAACGCGCGGACCTTTTGCCACGGTGATCTTTTTTCGCATTCGCGAAATATGAGTTTCAAGAACATGATCATCCCCATACCAGGTTCCCCAAATGCGGTCGAGCAGCTCTTGGCGATGAACCACTCGGTGTGAGTTCTCCATCAATATTGAAAGCAGATCAAACTCAGTTCGAGTTAACTCCACGACTTTGTCCGCAACCGTGACAATGCGAGCATCCGCGTTAAGTGAGATCGAATGATGGGTGAACAGTTTGACTTGAGGATTCCATCTTTGCTGCCATCGACGGACCAAAGTGTCGGTGCGTGCTATCAGAATCCTTTGGTTGCGAGATCTAGCGACATAATCATCAGCGCCAGCACTAAGAAATGACATTTCATCAACATCATCATGATGAAGTGGAGTGATGATGACAGGAACATTGCTTGCTGCTCGTAGTCGTTTGCACATCTCAAGAACGTTTGCATCGACCACTTCAGCTGCGAGTGCAATGACATCGGGTTTATGCGCCGCGATGGATTGATGTGGCGATTGAGAGTTTGGGTAACTTACAGATTTATAACCAGATAGTTCGAACAGTCGGCTGACGCTTCGAAGTTGAGTGGCTTCGTTACTGTAAATCAGTACGGTGTATGGCATTTTCCCTCCGTTTATTTCATTCCTTTGAATGAAGGTTGAGTGGTGCATGGAGGGCAGACTGTCCTCTAGAAAGTTCACGATTTCATCTATAAATGCTTTCAACTTGGTCACGGTATGGGGTTTGGGTCTCTAGGCTCTGCCCGTGTTCAGTTCCCACTCCATATTTCGCCAAGGGATGATGTGGGCATTCATCGGTGTTTTGATCTTTTCATTTTCACTTCCGATGACCAAACTGGCTTTGGTGGGATTTGACCCCTTCGTTGTTTCTATGGGTAGAGCTGCCATTGCTGGCATCATCGCTGGCGTACTCCTGTTGATCTTCAAAGTAAAACTCCCAGATCGAAAGCAGATGCGAGCCATTTTGTTTACGGCTGCAGGAGCGGTTGTGGGTTGGCCGATATTTATCGGTTTGGCATTGCAGCGAACCACAAGTTCCCACGCAGCCGTCATTGTTTCGGTGATGCCTGCTGTGACCGCTGCATTTGCAGTGTTACGTCACAAAGAGCAAACCAACAAACATTTTTGGATTGGCGTGGGCATTTCCACGGTGTTAGTCATTGGCTTCACTCTGTCACGTGGAGGTGGTTTGAGTGCAGACCTCGGAGCTGATCTCCTCATCGCGCTTGCCGTGATTTCCTCGGCAGTGTGTTACGTAGAAGGTGCAGGCTTGACCTCGGCAATGCCAGGTTGGCACGTGATCTCGTGGGTGGTCGTAGTGAGTTTGCCACTCACTATTCCTGCAACGATCGGTCTCTGGTTGCTCTCAGGTTCGCCGGTTCCGACTGAACCCTCTGTCTGGATTGGTATGGCCTACCTCGGTCTCTTCTCCATGTATTTGGGATTCTTCGCGTGGTACCGAGGTTTGGCTCTCGCCGGCGTTGCACAGGGTTCTCAGATGCAACAACTTCAAGGGCTACTCACACTGATCTGGTCAGTCTGGATGTTGGGGGAGCAGCTCTCTTGGGTGACAATGTTGGTGGCGTGTGCGGTTGTGGTGTCCGTAGGGTGGACTCAAAAGTCGCGGCATGTGGCGGTTGTGGCTCCTGAGGAATAAGTCGCGAGTTTTAGCGATTTTCCTCTCGAATCCACCGCAACCAACGGTCAGTGGCCATAGCCTCACGGGTAGGATGAGTTCATATTCGTGTGGAAGGAACTCTCAGTGTCAGCCGAACAAATACGTTTTCGAAGCGATGTGACGGTTGAACTCGTCAAAGCTGCAGCCTCCGATGCCGATGTCATCTGGGCCGCTCGAGTTTCAACAAAAGGCGAACAATCCCTCGATGATGTTGCGACTGATGCGGATCGCTCTGCTGGACTCATCAACTACTTGATGCGTGACCGCCACGGCAGCCCATTCGAACATTCAAGCATGACCTTTTTTGTTCAGGCTCCGATTTTTATGTGGCGTGAACATTTCCGCCACCGCATTGCTTCCTACAATGAAGAAAGCGGTCGCTACAAAGTTCTCGAACCTGTTTTCTACACCCCTGCTCCTGAACGCAAACTTATTCAGGTTGGTAAAGCTGGTGCGTATGAATTCGTTGATGGCACCAAAGAGCAGTTCGACATTGTCACTGAGCAAACCAAGTTGGCATGCGAAACCGCATACGCCGCCTACGAAAAAATGCTTGATGCTGGTGTAGCTCGCGAAGTTGCTCGCATCGTGTTGCCTGTCAACATTTATTCCAGCGCCTATGTCACGATGAATGCACGTGCGATGATGAACTTCCTGTCTTTGCGCAAGAAGAGTGATGACAGCACCTTCCCATCTTTCCCACAACGCGAAATCGAAATGGTTGCCGAACGCTACGAAGAGGAATGGGCTCGTCTTATGCCATTAACTCACGCAGCTTTCGTGGCTAACGGTCGCGTCGCACCTTAAAACACAGAACTGAGGAATCCATGGCTCCACAAGGCACAGCAGCCCAGCCATTTGGCACGATGTTGACTGCAATGGTTACACCATTCAAAGCTGACCTATCAGTTGATTACGACGCAGCCGCACAACTCGCAGCCGATCTTGTGGCGCTTGGCAATGACGGCCTTGTAGTCAACGGAACTACAGGCGAAGCCTCAACCACAACACCAGAAGAAAAAGCACAATTGGTGCGCGTGGTTCGAGAAGCTGTGGGCGATTCCATCCACGTGGTTGCAGGTATCGGAAATAACGACACTGCAGATTCTGTTGAACATGCCAAGGACGCTGCAAAAGCTGGAGCCAATGGCCTCCTCGCTGTCTGCCCTTATTACAACAAACCGCCGCAGGCAGGTGTGATCGCGCACTTCCATGCGATTGCAGATGCGACAGATCTTGGTGTGATGACGTATGACATTCCAGGTCGCGCGGGAATCCAAATCACAACCGAGTCTTTAATCAAGTTGGCGGAGCATCCACGCATTGTTGCGAACAAAGATGCCAAGGCAGATCCATTCGCAGCGCAGCAAGTGATGCATGCATCTGGCCTTCCGTACTACTCAGGCGATGACGGATTGAACTTAGCGTTACTTGCCGTTGGTGCAGTTGGATTTGTTAGCGTGACCGGACATCTGGTTGCAGATCGTTTTCAAGCAATGGCTGCGGCATACCGCTCAGGTGATGTTGCCCGCGCAACTCAAATCAATCTCGACATGGTGCCAATCACCACTGGTGTAATGACACGCGTTGGCGGTGCAATCATGGTGAAGGCTGCTTTGGATTTATTGGGACGTGCTGGTGGTGGCGCAATGCGACTTCCACTAGTAGTGGCAGATGATGCGCAACGAGCCCAACTTGCACTTGACCTACGTGCTGGCGGTTTTGCTCTGTGAGTTTGTCACATGCGGATATGCCGTCACCTGCTCCGCTAGAAAACGGAACTCTTCGCATCATTCCACTCGGTGGTCTTGGTGAAATTGGTCGCAACATGGCGACCTTTGAATTCAACGGCAAGATTTTAATCGTTGACTGTGGTGTGTTATTCCCAGAAGAGTCACAACCAGGTGTGGATTTAATTCTTCCTGATTTCTCCTACCTCAACGATCGCTGGAACGACGTTGTTGGTGTTGTGCTGACACATGGACACGAAGATCACATCGGTGGCGTTCCGTATCTACTTCGCAACCGTCAAGACATTCCACTTTTTGGCACCAAACTCACACTTGCGTTTATGGCGGCCAAACTTCAAGAGCATCGCATCAATGCAAGCTATCGCGAAGTAAAAGAAGGCGACGAAGTTTCGATCGAAGGCTTCAACCTCGAGTTTGTTGCAGTCAACCATTCCATCCCCGATGCGATGGCAGTTGTCATCAAAACTGCTGCTGGTGTAGTTCTGCATACCGGCGACTTCAAAATGGATCAGTTGCCACTAGATCGACGAATCACTGATCTCAATGCATTCGCTCGACTCGGAGATGAAGGAGTCGACCTTTTTATGGTGGACTCCACGAACGCCGAAGTACCTGGATTTGTACCAAGTGAACGCGAAATCATTCCAGTTCTTGATCGAGTTTTTTCGCGAGCACCTGGTCGCATCGTGGTTGCTTCATTTGCTTCACATGTTCATCGCATCCAACAGATCATCGACACTGCCGTAACTCATCAACGTCAAATTGCATTCATCGGTCGATCCATGGTGCGCAATATGAATGTTGCCAAAGATTTGGGTTATCTGACCATTCCACCAAATACTTTGATTTCTGCAGATGACATCGATCAACTTCCAGCAAATCGAGTGGTCTTAATTAGTACAGGTTCACAAGGTGAACCAATGGCTGCACTGTCACGTATGGCAAGTAACGATCATCGCATTTCAATCGGCGATGGTGACACCGTCGTATTGGCATCTTCACTCATTCCTGGAAATGAAAATTCCGTCAACCGTGTGATCAACGGTCTAACTCGTCTTGGCGCACACATCGTTCATAAAGGTAATGCGCTAGTTCACGTTTCTGGCCATGCCGCAGCTGGTGAGTTGCTGTACGCCTACAACATTGTCAAACCGCGAAACGTGATGCCAGTTCATGGTGAACCCCGTCACCTGCAGGCAAATGCCGAACTTGCGATCAAGTCTGGTCTTGCTCCAGAGCGTGTGCTCATCGCTGATGATGGCATGGTCATTGACCTCGTCCAGGGTGTCGCTCGAATTGTTGGAGCGGTCCCATGCGGTTATGTCTATGTCGATGGCGCATCGGTGGGAGATATCTCTGAAGCATCATTGAAGGACCGCCGAATTTTGGGTGAAGAGGGATTCATCTCCTGCGTGGTGGCTGTCGATATTGTCGAGAGCAAGGTTGTCGCAGGTCCCGAAATTCACGCACGCGGTTTCGCCGAAGATGACACGATCTTCGATCCGTTAATGCCACTCGTCAGTGCGGCCATCGAAGGAGCGCTGCGCGAAGGTGTGACAGATGTCCATCAACTGCAGCAATTGGTTCGCCGGGTGGTTGGTAAATGGGTTGCCGAAGCTCATCGCCGTCGTCCGATGATTGTCCCTGTTGTGGTTGAGGCTTAGTTTCGACCTCTGAAGTCAGTCGCAGAACCTCATCCGCTGATCTATCCGCTGAGCGACACGCTCCAAATTTCGGGGGATAGGTCAGGCTTCACGGCTAATCTTTAGCCTTATGGCGAGTAGAAAGACTTCCCCCTCTCGCGCCCGCACCACGACAAAGTCTGCTCCTGCGCGAGCACCTCAGGCTAAAAGTGGCTCTGTGCCGGCGGCGTTAAAAGTTGTATCCCAAATCTGGCTGTTCATCGGTCATGGTGTGGGTTTTGTAGCCCGCAGTATTGGTAGCGGCGCTAAAGGTTTGGACCCCGATCATCGCCGAGATGGCCTTGGGCTTTCCTTACTAGCTGTTGCCTTCATTCTCACCTCAGGTGTCTGGTGGCAGGTCGATGGCTGGCTAGGTTCATTGGTTGCCACGATCGTGACAGGTGCCATGGGTGCATTTGATGTGGTGCTGCCTTTGATGGTGGGCTTCCTCGCACTTCGCGTTTTGCGTCATCCAGAACAAGGGGCAGACACCGGGCGTATTTCTATCGGTGGAACTGCCGTTGTGTTTTCAACTCTGGCTTTGTGGCATGTGGCCAAGGGTGTTCCTACCCCAAGTGGTCCCATCAACGACATGAATGATGCCGGCGGCCTGCTGGGTTATGGCTTGAGTGCACCAGTGGTTGCTGCAGGTTCCGCATGGTTGGCAGTGGCTTTGTACAGCTTGTTGCTGTTCTTTGGTTTGCTGATCGTCACCAAAACTCCATTGCGTCGAGTTCCTGAACGTTTTGCAACTCTCTTTGGTGGTATCAAGTCCCGACTTCCAGAAAGAACGCCGCGCGAAACTGATTCATCACTTGATGAGTACGAAGGTGACGAACCTTTCGAACGGGTTGCAACTGTCGAAACCAAATTCGTTGAAGTTGAAGACGATGACGTCGAGGATGAAGTCACCGTCGATCCTGTTGATCTCGAAGCAACTACCGAAATTCCAGTTATCACTCAACGAGTGACCAACACCAACATCGTCAACCATGACAGCGATACCGCGGTTTTGGATTTAGTGAGACGAAATCCACCACCACTTACTTTGCCAACTGGACCGGTGGAGCAGCTCTCACTTTCTGATGCGCTGCCATACAACTTGCCCGAACCAACATTGCTCTCACCTGGTGCTGCTCCAAAAACAAACTCAAAAGCAAGTGATGCTGTCACCGCATCGTTGATGGGTGTATTCGACGAGTTTCAGGTTGATGCTCGTGTAACTGGGTATATGCGCGGTCCGACAGTGACTCGTTATGAAGTTGAACTTGGACCTGGCGTCAAAGTTGAGCGAATCACAGCGCTCGCCAAAAACATTTCTTATGCAGTCGCGAATTCAGACGTTCGAATTCTTTCGCCAATTCCAGGTAAGTCTGCAGTCGGAATCGAAATCCCTAACAGTGACCGCGAATTGGTAAGTCTTGGTGATGTGTTGCGCAGCTCTGTTGCAACCAATGATCACCACATGTTGACTGCTGGTATCGGTAAAGATGTTGAGGGTGGCTTTGTTGTTGCCAATCTTGCGAAGATGCCACACCTTCTAGTTGCTGGCGCAACAGGTGCGGGTAAATCTTCTTGCATCAACTCGATCATTACCTCTGTCCTGATGCGTTCCACACCGGAAGAAGTCAGAATGGTTTTGGTCGATCCAAAACGCGTTGAACTTGCCATTTATGAAGGTGTCCCACATCTCATCACTCCGATCATTACCAACCCAAAGAAAGCTGCTGAAGCTCTCAAGTGGGTAGTAAAAGAAATGGATGATCGCTACAACGACTTGGCTGCTTTCGGATTCCGTCACATCGATGATTTCAACAAGGCAGTCAAAGCGGGCAAGGTGGCGCTACCGCCAGACAGCAAACGAGTCCTGAAGCCTTATCCATATTTGCTCGTCATTGTTGATGAGCTTGCAGACTTGATGATGGTTGCACCACGCGATGTTGAAGACAGCATCGTTCGCATCACTCAATTGGCCCGTGCCGCGGGTATCCACTTGGTGCTTGCGACACAGCGACCATCAGTGGATGTTGTTACAGGTTTGATCAAAGCAAACGTTCCTAGCCGTTTTGCGTTTGCAACTTCAAGTGTTACTGACTCGCGAGTTATTCTCGATCAACCTGGTGCTGACAAACTTGTTGGACAAGGTGATGGTTTGTTCCTTCCAATGGGTGCAAGCAAACCGATGCGTGTACAAGGTGCATTTGTTTCAGAAGCCGAGATCCGCAAAGTTGTTAGCCATTGCAAGGCTCAAGCTGAACCTGAATATCGTGAAGATGTGACGGCACCAGCTGCTGGCCGCAAGGAAGTGGATGATGACATCGGTGACGATCTTGATGTCTTAATGCAAGCCATCGAATTAGTGGTTGGTTCGCAATTTGGTTCGACCTCCATGTTGCAGCGCAAACTCAGAGTTGGCTTTGCAAAAGCTGGAAGACTGATGGATCTCATGGAATCACGTGGAATTGTTGGGCCAAGTGAAGGTGCCAAAGCCCGTGAAGTGTTGGTACCAATCGATGAACTCGACAATGTGCTGGCATCACTATCTGGTGGAAACTGAGTTTCACTACCTGTCTGAGTTGTCCGAATTTCAGCACAAAGTTGCGCGATATATGGTCATTGCGTTCACATCGGGAAGAATTTCTAGAGTTAAGTACCATTTCAGTTAGAGTTTGGTCCTCAATCTTGTGGTTTAAGTGAGTGGTGGTGGCAATGTCGGTCGGCGCACGTCTTGCGCATGCACGCGTACAACGGGGCCTTACGATCGAACACGTTGCGTCAATGACAAAACTTCGAGTTTCACATATCAAGAAAATCGAAGCGGATGATTTTGAAGGTGTTGACGCTGAAGTTTTCATCCGCGCGCATTTGCGAGTAATCGCTGTTGCGGTGGGTGAAGACCCAGTAGATATTTTGCGCGAGTACTCGTCTGACCAAAACGTCAATTTGGATCCTTCTGCACTTCCGCAACATGAATCTCCGGATTTGAACATTTTCGAACGTCGAAAAACTGAAGCACTTCCAAAGCCACGCAATTTCACAGTTCCATTAATTATTACGGCTCTAGTGCTTTTTGCAGCGGTTTTGATTGTTACCCAAAACCTCAAAGCAGATAACTCGCCTGGAGTAACTCAATCTCCAACCAACTCTCAGAGTTCAACACCATCTGACACTCCGAGTGCGAATCCAAGTGACACAGCATCATCAGTGGATCTATCTGTCGTCACCGTCACCATCACATCCCGACAGACCAGTTGGTTGCGAGTTGTTGCAAGCACTGGTGAAGAGTTGTTCCAGCGCAATCTTGAAACAGGGGAGTCCTTCACTTTCACTGACCCGACTTCGATTTCGGTGCGTATTGGTTACCCGCCAGGACTTGATTTCACACTCAATGGAACGTTTGTGGGATCACTCGGTGATGGCAGTTCTGTTGTGGATCAAACTTTCGTAGTTGGCCAAACTCAACCAGCGGCTTAAGCAATTGATGGGCAGGGTCCACCTGTTATCACCTCAACGCCGTACCCTGCGCCTGTGACTTCCTCTCAACGCGTTCACTTGATGACTATGGGCTGTGCCCGTAACGAAACAGATAGTGACGAACTCGCAGCTCGACTTGCTGCAGCTGGTTGGGAACTCACCGAAGATGCGGCATCGGCAGATGCAGTCATGATCAATACCTGTGGTTTCGTTGATGCAGCCAAAAAAGATTCCATTGATGCACTGTTGGCGGCATCAGATCTCAAATCAGATGGCACGGTCAAAGCCGTAGTTGCAGTTGGATGTATGGCCGAGCGATATGGGCAAGATCTAGCAGCAGATTTGCCAGAGGCTGATGCCATCCTTGGATTTGATCAGTATTCAGATATCGGTTCAACTCTAGCTCGCATTGTGGGTGGCGAGAAGATTTCTAGCCATGTGCCGGTTGATCGAAGGACCATGAGTGCGACATCGCCAAGTGATCGGCAAAATTCAAACTTGTTTGTTCCAGGTCACAGCAGTGACCAGGTGCTCCGCGTTCGACTTGATTCAAAACCATATGCACCTCTGAAAATTGCAAGTGGCTGTGATCGTCGTTGTAGTTTTTGTGCAATCCCGCGATTCCGCGGTTCGTATGTTTCACGACGTCCTACTGACATCATCGCAGAAGCTGTCTGGCTTTCAGAGCGTGGCGTTAAAGAGTTATTCCTCGTCAGTGAAAACTCAACCTCGTACGGTAAAGATCTAGGTGATGTGAGATTGCTGGAGTCGCTTTTGCCGGCACTCGGAAGTATTGATGCGATCGAACGCGTGCGGGTTTCGTATTTGCAACCAGCAGAAATGCGCCCGGGTCTGCTCGAAGCAATGGTGAACACTCCAAAGGTTGCTCCATATTTTGATTTATCTTTCCAGCATGCATCTGCCGCTGTGCTTCGCAGAATGCGCCGATTCGGAAATGCCGATGAGTTTCTGGCTTTGGTTGAATCGATTCGAAAAGTAAGTCCAGAAGCTGGAATTCGAAGCAATGTCATTGTGGGCTTTCCAGGTGAAACGGAAGATGACCTCAACATTCTGTGTGATTTCATTGCGCAAGCGCACATGGATGTCGTGGGCATTTTTGGTTATTCCGATGAGCAAGATACAGAAGCTTTGACGCTTGATGAAAAACTTTCTCAGCGCGAGATCGACCAGCGGGTTGAGTATGTGACGTCACTAGTTGATGAAATTGTTTCGCAACGGGCTGAGGATCGAATTGGCACGCAGGCAACTGTCATTGTCGAAAGTCTTTCCGATGGCATTGAAGGACGCACTGAATTTCAGGGCCCAGAGACTGATGGCACAACTACCGTGGTGGGTATCGAAAACGCTGCAATCGGAGATGTGTTCACTGTGACCATCATTGATTGCGATGGCGCTGATTTAGTTGGGGAAGTGGTCTAAGAATGAATGGACCTAACGCCTTAACCGTTTCTCGAATCTTGCTCGTCCCTGTGTTGTGGGTGAGTTTGTTCTCTGATCTCAATCGCTGGTTGGTACTTATCATCTTTTTGCTGGCATCACTGACAGATTTGGTCGATGGCTGGTGGGCTCGGCGACACGGCTTGGTTTCGAACTTTGGCAAAATTGCAGACCCAATTGCGGACAAAGCTTTAACAGGTGCCGCATGGATTGGCTTATCAATACTCGGTGACATTCCATGGATTGCCACCTTCTTAATTTTGTTTCGAGAAATTGGAATCACCATCATTCGATTGTGGATTGTGGATTCAGTGGTGATCGCTGCTAGTAAGGGCGGCAAACTCAAAACCACGATGCAAATTGTGACGATCTCATTCTTCATAGTTTTTGCTTCCTATGACATTGCGATTATTAACATCGGCCTGGCACTTTTACTCTGGGTATCTGTGGCAATTACTTCGGTGACCGGCTGGAATTACTTCACCGCGATGAAACCGTTCTTGAAAAGTCGGCAAAAATGAATCAACCCGTGTCAGCTTTCGAACTTGCTCAAACCGCGCTAGATGAATGTGGTGACCCTGAACTCAAGCCATCCATCTTTGAGTTTGCTCGAGCAGTAGTCCTCGTCACTGAACAGGCCGGTCTCACTCTTGCAACAGGCGAATCGATCACAGGCGGATTGATCACAGAACTGATGACATCGGTACCAGGTGCATCCCAAGTGGTTCGCGGGGGAGTTATCGCCTACGCCACCGATCTGAAAGCCTCGATTCTTGGAGTTTCGGAGTCTGTGCTCGCTAAGGGCGCGGTGCAAGCAGAAGTCGCTATCGAGATGGCTCACGGTGCGGCGAAAGTCTGCGGAGCCGATATTGGTATCGGATGTACGGGTGTGGCAGGGCCAACTGCTCAGGATGGTCGCCCCGTGGGTGAGGTGCATATCGCTGTGGTGGATACCAAAAATAACGCTACCCGTAGTCATTCTTTGATGTTCTCGGGAACTAGGGACGAGATCAGAGTTCAGACCTGTATTGCGGTTTTTGGACTGTTACTTGATGTAGTGGTGCCGCAATCGCCGCTCACCCGCTCGTGAAGTTTTTGAGGGCATTCAGCAGACACGCAAAAGTCTGATCGCGCAGGTGGCAGCCTCAACCTGTACCGTGTGCCAAGGAATGGAGGTGACCATGATCATCTGGCGAGAATTACTCGGTGAAGAACTGCGTACTTTGCGTACCGCGCAAGGTCGAAGCCTCCGTGATATTTCAGCTCAAGCAAATGTTGCACTGGGATATCTCTCCGAACTTGAACGTGGCCACAAGGAAGTTTCTAGCGAACTGCTTGCCTCCATTTGCTCGGCACTTAATGTGAGTGTTTCAGAAGTCCTGCATGGAGTTGCGGCGTCAGCCCTACGCCATGAAACTGCAGTTGCACCTATTCGTTTGGTTCCGGCTGTCGAAGTCACCGAACCAACTACCGCTGCTGCCTAATGTCTACCCCCGAATCACAGGTTCGGCAGGGAACCCATCTCAATCGAACATCTGCTACACGGCAGGCGATTGTTAACGCTTCGCGACAAGTTATCGCTGATGGCGGAATCAAAAATCTTTCGATGGCATCTGTTGCAGATGTAAGTGGTGTTGCTCGCGCCACGGTCTACAACCACGTGCGAGATAAGCATGAATTACTTGATCTTGTGGCACAGGATGTCCGCGAAGAAATTATCGAAATCGCATCGAATGCAGCTGAGCAAGATTTTCTTGCTGCATTAATTGCAGTTGCCCATTACGTTGCAACAGATCCGATGATCTCGAAACTTCGAACCACTGACGCTGATGTTTTGCTTCAGGTGATTTCGTCTCTACTTGAACTCTCTGATGATGTTGCTAAACCCGTGATGGAAATTTTGCTGCAGACTTCTGCGCATGCCGATCTTGCTGCAGTTGAAGTTGTCTTGCGTTGGCTTAGTACCTATTGCTTACTCCCAGCGACCGCGGCTGAACGTGAAGTTGGAGCCGAAATTGTGTTTCATAGTTTGACGCAGGATGCCACGCAGTGAAACTGACGGAGTTTTGGTCGCGGATGGGCGACCATTTTGGTCCGAGCTATTCACGCTCCTGGGCACGCGATACCAGTCTGGCTGAACTAGGTGGTCGAAGTGTCGAACAAGCCTTAGCCGAGGGGATTGAGACCGTGGATGTCTGGCGGGCAGTGTGGCGCCATGAAGGTCTGCCACCGCGAGATCGCTAACTTTTTCAAACTAAGACACGCCGCACGTAAAAGTAGCCATTCGAACAGATGTTCGGGTAGTGTCCCCACTTGTCGAGAGGTTCCACAGCTCTTCGGGTCGGGTCGCGCAATGTCACACCCCACTCTTAGGTTGTGGCTCACGCCCCCAACACAGGAGAAATCATGGCTGCTGCAACTCCCGGAAATGACCGCACCAAGGCGCTAGATGCCGCTCTGGCTCAGATTGAACGCCAATTCGGCAAAGGTTCAGTGATGCGCCTTGGAGACGAAGGTCGCGCCCCTATCGGCTTCATCCCTACGGGCTCTATTGCCCTCGATGTGGCCCTCGGCATTGGCGGTTTGCCACGAGGACGCGTTGTCGAGATCTACGGCCCTGAATCTTCCGGTAAGACCACAGTCGCATTGCACGCTATCGCTAGCGCACAGGCTTTGGGCGGAATTTGTGCATTCATCGATGCTGAGCACGCCCTTGATCCTGAATACGCCAAGGCACTCGGCGTCGATATCGATGCCCTGCTGGTGAGCCAGCCAGACAACGGTGAACAGGCTCTCGAAATCACCGACATGTTGATTCGCTCAGGTGCTGTGTCGTTGATCGTCGTTGACTCCGTCGCTGCATTGACCCCTCGCGCCGAAATCGAAGGCGAAATGGGTGACAGTCATATGGGTCTCCAAGCTCGTTTGATGAGTCAGGCATTGCGCAAGATCACCGGTGCTTTGGCTCAGACCGATACCACTGCACTTTTCATCAACCAGTTGCGCGAAAAGATTGGTGTGATGTTCGGAACTCCAGAAACCACCACCGGTGGTCGCGCACTCAAGTTCTATTCCTCTGTCCGCCTTGATGTTCGCCGCATCGAAAGCCTCAAAGATGGTGCTGACATCGTCGGTAACCGCACTCGAGTCAAGGTAGTCAAGAACAAAGTTGCTCCACCTTTCAAGCAAGCTGAATTCGACATTGTGTATGGCGAAGGTATTAGCCGTGAAGGCAGCTTGATCGATATGGGTGTTGAACATGGCATCGTTCGCAAAGCTGGTGCTTGGTACACCTACGAAGGTGATCAGCTCGGTCAAGGTAAGGAAAATGCACGTAACTTCCTGCGTGACAACCCAGCACTTGCAAAAGACATCGAAACCAAGATTCTTGAAAAACTCGGTGTAGGTGCACACGCCAATGCAGTTGTTGAAGAAGAAGTTGTAGTTGCAACCACCAAGAAGGCTGCAAGTGACAAAGTCTCCGCAACTGCCTAATCGCGCCAACCATCTGCGCCTGGTGACATCTGCTGCCGTTGAGGTTGTTGATGAGGTTCAGGTTGCTTCAACTCCTGAGGTAGTTGGTGAGCCTTCGATCTCGAAGGTTCACCAACTTCTCGTGGTTGACGAACTTGCAGATGCTGAAAGTGTCGATCTAGATCCTGAAGCGCAGTACGAATTAGCGAAGAAATTCGTGTTACGTCGGCTGACTGGTTCCGGTCAGACTCGATTTCAACTTGAACAGTATTTACAGACAAAAGAGTTTCCGCGCACCATCATTGATCAGGTACTTGATCGTTTTGAAGAACTTGGTCTTCTCAATGATCAGGAATTCGCCGAGACCTGGGTTCGAAATCGCCGTTCCACCAAAAAATCTGGACCTGCAGTCCTGCGTCGTGAACTCCAAGAGCGTGGAGTGAGTTCTCAAGCCATTGCAGCTGCAGTCGAATCCCGCGAGGGCGAGGACTATGACCTTGCTCGGGATATTGCGCTCAAAAAACTTCCAGGATTGATGCGGTACGAACCTCAAGTTCGGATTCGTCGCCTAGCAAATTTCCTTGTACGACGAGGCTATAACCCTGGTCTTGCTTTTACTGTTGTTAAAGAATTGTTTGCTGAGGCTGAAACCGTTCTTGAGGATCCTGACTACTCAGGTAATTACTGATACCCGCCGAATCAGCACATTTGTCATCTGGCACTCTTTACCCAAACAGTGAAGGGTGTCCGATCATGACAAACGAAGTTCTTCCAATCCAATGGCACGATGATTATCTAGTTCTACTAGATCAAACTGCATTGCCGCTGGTTGAGAATTATCTCGACATCAAAACTGTTGCCGCCTTGGTTGATGCCATCGATCGCCTCGTAGTGCGTGGAGCCCCAGCACTGGGTGCTGTCGGTGGATATGGTGTTGCCCTCGCAATGATTCAAGGTGCTCGTGAAAATTGGTCCGCATCTCAAGTTGAAACCGCCTTCGATCAGATTAGAGATGCCCGACCAACTGCAGTGAATCTTGCTTGGGGTGTCAATCGAGTCCGCCCATTTGCGGCTCAAGGTTTAGCCGCAGTTCTTGAACAGGCTCACCTCATCGCAGCTGAAGATGCCGCTGCAAATCATGCAATGGGTCGTCATGGTGCTGATTGGATTGAAGCTCATGTAACCCATCGACCACTTCGTTTACTGACTCACTGCAACACTGGCACCTTGGCCACCACTGAATGGGGGACAGCCCTCGGTGTTATTCGTGAACTTCACGATCGTGGATTGGTGGAGTTGGTGTATGCCGATGAAACCCGTCCGCTCTTACAAGGTGCGCGACTGACTGCCTGGGAACTTGATCGTGCTGGAATCAATCACGTGGTTCAGGCTGATGGAGCGGCAGCGAGCACCATCATGCGCGGCATGGTCGATGTTGCCCTCATCGGAGCTGACCGCATTGCTGCCAATGGCGATAGCGCCAACAAAATTGGAAGTGTGGCGGTTGCCCTTGCCTGCAAAGAGGCCGGAATCCCATTCCTTGTCGTTGCTCCCGTAAGCACTGTGGACCTCGAGACCGAACACGGTCGCGACATTCATATTGAACTTCGCAATGGTGATGAAGTCACCACTCTCGCCGGGATTCGAGTAGCGCCACCTGCCACCAAAGGTTTCAATCCTGCCTTTGACGTGACTCCAGCTCATCTGATTTCAGCGATCATCACCGAGCGTGGCCCCATCGAAGTTGCACAAGGCCAAACGCCAGCCTCGCAGTTATAACCGCGATTTCATCACGGTGGCAGCCGTTTAGACTCTGCCACCTATGACTACCGCCACCGCCAGCCGAACCTACGAGGTTCGCACCTACGGCTGCCAAATGAACGTTCACGACTCTGAACGTTTAGCAGGCATGCTCGAAGCCAGCGGCCTCACCCGTGCCGAATCAGGCTCGGTCGCCGATGTGGTGGTCTACAACACCTGTGCTGTGCGAGAAAACGCCGACAAAAAGCTCTACGGCAACCTCGGCCAACTGCGTGCGATCAAACTTGAAAACCCTGGAATGCAAATTGCTGTCGGTGGCTGCCTGGCTCAAAAGGATCAGGGCGAAATTGTTGCCAAGGCTCCGTGGGTGGATGTGGTTTTCGGAACACACAATCTGGACGCGTTACCTATTTTGCTCGAACGCAGCCGCATTCAGCACGCCTCTCAGGTTGAAATTGCTGATGCGCTAGAAGTGTTCCCATCGACGCTGCCTTCAAAGCGAGACAACGTCTATGCCGCCTGGGTGAGTGTGAGTGTGGGCTGCAACAACACTTGCACTTTCTGTATCGTGCCAGCACTTCGTGGAAAAGAAAAAGATCGTCGCCCTGGTGACATCTTGAATGAAATCAAGATGCTCGTAGATGATGGCGTTATTGAAATCACGTTACTCGGCCAAAACGTCAATGCATACGGTGTTGAGTTCGGTGACCGCGAGGCTTTCTCCAAACTGTTGCGCGCCTGTGGTGAAATCCCAGGACTCGAACGGGTTCGATTCACTAGCCCACATCCAAAAGAGTTCTCAGATGATGTGATTGCTGCAATGGCTGAAACCCCCAACGTCATGCATCAGCTACATATGCCATTGCAGTCAGGTAGTGATCGAATCCTTGCAGCGATGAAACGTTCTTATCGTCAAGAGCGTTACCTCGGAATTATCGACCGAGTTCGAACCGCGATGCCAGATGCTGCAATTTCCACCGACATCATTGTGGGTTTCCCAGGCGAAACCGAAGAAGATTTCGAAGCGACACTTGAAGTTGTGCGTCAGGCTCGATTTGCTGCTGCGTTTACATTCCAATATTCAAAGCGCCCAGGCACTCCAGCTGCAGAAATGCCAGATCAAATTCCACAATCGGTTGTCACCGAAAGATTTAACCGTCTTGTTGAACTCGCCAATGACATTGCGTGGCAAGAGAACAAGAAGGTTGTGGGATCTGAAGTTCAGGTCCTTATCGCTGATGGTGAAGGCAAGAAAGATGATGCAACGGATCGACTTTCGGGCCGAGCAGCTGACTTCCGTTTAGTTCACGTTGCAAAACCTGAGGGTGAATCGGTGCGACCTGGCGACATGGTCGTTGCCACTGTCACCCAAGCTGCTCCGTATCACTTGATTGCAGACGAAGGCGCTCGCGTGATTCGCACACGTGCTGGTGATGCATGGCAGCGTTCACGTAATGAACCAGTTTCATCGAGTGCCAATGCGGTGTCACTTGGAAGTGTTATTCGCAGAGGTGATTCATAAATGGCGCAGTCTTTAACTCTAGGTTTCTCATGCCCAGACCAGTCTGGAATTGTCCATGCTGTCAGCTCGTTCATTGTCACTGTGGGTGGCAACATCACTGAGTCTCAACAGTACGAAGATCGTGAAACTCAACTGTTCTTTATGCGAGTCGAATTCGATGTCGCAAACGATGTAAATCTTGATCATGTACAAGGGGCTTTTTCGGCGGTTGCGCAAAGATTTTCTATGAAGTGGAAACTCGTTGAGACCACACGCAAAGAACGTGTGATGATCATGGTGAGCCAATACGAACACTGCCTCAACGATTTGTTGTTCCGCCATCGATCAGGTGCACTCGATATCGAAATTCCATTGATCGTGAGCAATCACAAAGACTTGCAGGAAATGGCTGACTGGTACGGAATTCCGTTTGTGCATGTTCCTGTTACCGCTGATTCAAAAGCGGCAGCCGAAACACAACTTCGAGAATTAATCAGTGACAATCAGATTGATTGCATAGTTTTGGCCCGTTACATGCAAATTCTTTCTGACGAATTCTGCAAAGATTTTGCTGGTTCAATCATCAATATTCATCATTCGTTCCTACCTTCATTCAAAGGTGCAAAGCCCTACCATCAGGCTCATGAACGAGGTGTCAAGCTCATTGGTGCCACCGCACACTATGTAACTTCAGAACTTGATGAAGGTCCCATCATCGAACAAGAAGTTGCACGCGTAGATCACTCGCACACACCTGATGAACTTGCGGCAGTTGGTCGCGATGTTGAGGCTCAAGCTTTAGCTCGTGCAGTGCGATGGCACGCGGAACACCGTGTCTATCTTTCCGGTAGTCGAACGATTGTTTTCCGATGAGCGCGATCATTCTCGACGGCAAACTCACCGCCGCACACATCAAATCTGATTTAGCCAAACGCGTTGCAGTACTCAAAGGTGCCGGCATTACTCCTGGACTTGGAACCATCATGGTGGGACAAGATCCAGGTTCGGTTTCTTATGTGGCGGGTAAACATCGTGACTGCGCTGAAGTGGGAATCGCAAGTATCCGTATCGATCTTCCCGAGACTGCATCTCAAGCAGATGTGATGGCAGCAGTTACTGAACTTAACTCAGACCCAGCTTGTACGGGTTACATCGTGCAACTTCCACTGCCACAAGGATTGGATTCACTCTCGGTCCTCGAAGCGATGGATCCACTCAAGGATGCAGATGGTTTACACCCAACAAATCTCGGCCGTCTAGTGCTTGGTGTGCCCGCTCCTTTGCCATGCACTCCTCGCGGTTGTGTGGAACTTTTGCGCGCCTACGACGTTCCGCTCGACGGTGCAGAAGTAGTGGTAGTTGGCCGCGGTGTCACGGTGGGTAGACCACTTGGTTTGCTGCTCACCCGTAGAACTGAAAACTCAACTGTTACCTTGTGCCACACCGGAACAAAGGATGTAGCGGCTCACTTGCGCAGAGCAGACATTGTGATCGCTGCTGCTGGAGTTCCGCACATGATTACCGCATCCATGATCAAACCTGGTGCAGCTTTGCTTGATGTTGGAATTACTCGCACTGATGCTGGCTTGCTTGGAGATCTGCATCCAGATGTTCGTGACGTTGCAGGTTTCGTTGCACCAATGCCTGGTGGCACCGGACCTATGACTCGCGCGATGCTCATCACCAATGTCGTGGAATCAGCAGAACGAACCCTCACATCATCGTGAGTGGCACTTCATCGCAGGTTGAAGTCATCAACATTGTTGGCCCAACTGCAAGTGGAAAAACATCTCTGGCACTAGAACTTGCCAAAAGACTCAATGCCGAAATCGTTAATCTCGACGCTTATCAAATTTACCGAGGCCTCGACATTGGTACGGCCAAGCCAAGCGCTGAAGAACTTGCGTCGGTCAAACATCATTGCATCGACATCATGGACATGACTCAAACCGCAAGTGTTTCGGATTTTCAGATTCTTGCTCGTAACGCAATCCGTGACATCAATTCTCGGGGCAAACGCGCCATTTGTGTCGGCGGCTCCGGCCTCTACGTCAAAGCTGTACTTGATGAAATGGAATTTCCTGGTGTAGATCTCCAAGTGCGGGCTCGATATGAGGCGTTGTCCGATGAGATCGGTGGCGAGGCACTTCACAAACTTCTTGAACAGCGAGATCCACTTGCCGCAGCAGCAATCGAAGCAGGAAATATTCGTCGGGTTGTGCGCGCACTTGAAGTTATCGAAACAACAGGTCAGCCATATGTTGCGGTGCTGCCGTCACCAGTTCATGTTTTCCGTGATGTGCGAATCTGTCTAGAAGTTACACGTGAACAACTTGCTCCAAGAATTGCGCAACGCGTTGATGCGATGTGGACCCAAGGTTGGCCTGAAGAGGTTGCGAGATTGTCAGCGCAGGGACTTTTTGAAACCCCCACCGCATCTAAGGCTTTGGGATATCGCACGGTCGATCAATTCAACAAAGGCGAAATCTCTGAACTTGATGCCAAGATGGATGTTTCTTTCGCGACACTGAAGTTTTCCAA
>JBEBBR010000135.1:0-8091 GCA_041158285.1 Actinomycetota bacterium | reverse complement strand
CAGATTGTTGATTCCAATGGTGCAATCGTCAACCTTGATGATCTTGATCAGGATCTCGCTCAGCTTTCTTAAGTTGTTTTCGAAAAGGGTCTCAGATTTTTCTGAGGCCTTTTTCATTTTTACGTGCGATATGCGATTTCTGATGCTCGTTCGCTAGCAGCGAACATGGACAAATTCGGGAAGAGATTGTCACTGTCTCTCGTTACTCTCTGCAGTGTTCGCTTCAACGATGTGTTGGAGTGATCGATTGTGAGGAGACGTTATGGAATTCCCTTCAATGCGCAGCCCAATGGGTGGCTCATCTTTTGCCGACTGGGTTGACGAGCGCTTACTTCGTGAACGCATCATTTGGCTCGAAGGTGAGGTGCGCGATGACAATTCAAACCGCATCGTGAAGCAGCTTCAGGTGCTCAGCGCCGAAGATCCAGAACGTGACATCACTTTGTACATCAACTCACCGGGCGGTTCAGTCAGCGCCGGTATGGCGATCTATGACGCCATGATGCTGGTGCCAAACGATGTGGCCACAGTCGCTATGGGTCTTGCAGCTTCAATGGGTCAATTCCTGTTGTGTGCAGGTGCAGATGGAAAACGTTCTGCCACACCAAACACTCGCATCATGATGCACCAGCCACTTGGTGGAATTGGCGGATCTGCATCCGACATCAAGATTCAGGCTGAACAAATGATTCAGCTCAAGAAGAAACTTGCCCAGCTCATTGCTGATCACAGTGGACAGACTCTCGAACGTATCGAAGCTGACTCCGATCGCGACCGCTGGTTCACCGCTGATGAAGCCAAGGAATACGGCCTCATCGATTCAGTCATTCGCAACGGCAAGTCCTGAGAGGTATAGCCATGAATCACACCGAACAGGTTGTCCAAGCCGCACTTCGCACTATGTCACCACAGGCTCGTTACATCTTGCCTGAGTTCCGTGAACGTACTGCCAACGGAGAACGTAATCACAATCCGTACACCAAGCTTTTCGAAGAACGCATCATCTTCCTCGGCGTTCAGATCGATGACGCATCTGCTGACGATGTCATGGCGCAGTTGTTGTGCCTCGAATCAATGGATCCAGATCGAGACATTTCGATCTACATCAACTCACCTGGTGGTTCGTACACCGCGATGACCGCGATCTACGACACCATGCAGTTCATCAAGCCGACTGTTTCGACCGTGTGTTTGGGGCAGGCTGCATCTGCAGCTGCAATCCTCTTGGCAGCCGGTGCGCCTAATAAGCGTTTCGCATTGCCACACGCACGCATCTTGATCCACCAGCCATACACCGAAGGTGGCGGTCAGGGATCGGACATCGAAATTCAGGCAAACGAAATTTTGCGTATGCGTGAAGAGATGGAAACTATCTTGGCTCATCACACTGGACAGCCGCTTGAGCAGGTTCAGCGCGATATTGAACGTGACAAGATTTTGACTGCAGCAGCTGCCAAGGAATACGGCATTGTTGATCAGGTCATCCAGTCACGAAAGGCTGCATCGTAGGTTTCGCTGTTGGCGAACATGGATAAATCATGTGCGATTTATCCATGTTTCCGCAGTGAATCTCGTTAGGTTTATGACATGGCACGAGTAGGCGAAACCAACGACTTGCTGAAATGTTCTTTTTGCGGAAAGAGTCAAAAGCAAGTTAAGAAACTCATCGCAGGTCCAGGTGTATATATCTGTGATGAATGTATTGAGTTGTGCAACGAAATTATCGAAGAAGAGTTGCAAGAAGTTGTCTCCGATGGTTTGGGTGAACTTCCTCATCCACGCGAGATCTATGCCTTCCTTGACCAGTACGTCATCGGCCAAGACTCCGCTAAGAAGAGTCTTTCAGTCGCGGTCTACAACCACTACAAGCGTGTTCGTGCGACTTCTACTTCCAAAGAAGATGCAGTTGAACTAGCCAAATCAAACATTTTGTTGCTTGGTCCTACAGGTTCTGGCAAGACACTTCTTGCACAGACCTTGGCTCGAATGCTCAACGTTCCATTCGCCATGGCTGATGCGACTGCCCTCACCGAAGCTGGATATGTAGGTGAAGATGTTGAAAACATCTTGCTCAAACTCATTCAAGCTGCAGACTTCGATGTCACCAAAGCTCAGCAGGGCATCATCTACATTGACGAAATCGACAAGATCTCACGCAAGTCTGAGAATCCTTCGATCACCCGCGATGTTTCTGGTGAAGGTGTGCAGCAGGCACTTCTCAAGATTCTTGAGGGAACCACTGCATCCGTTCCGCCACAGGGCGGTCGCAAACATCCACATCAGGAATTCATCCAGATCGATACTAGCAATGTGTTGTTCATCGTAGGTGGAGCTTTTGCCGGACTCGACAAAGTTATCGAATCTCGTATCGGTAAGAAGTCCCTTGGTTTCACCGCTTCAATGGAATCTGAACTCGACAACACCAACCCTGGCAATGTGTTCTCACACGTTATGCCAGAAGACCTCGTCAAATTCGGAATGATTCCAGAATTTATTGGCCGCCTGCCAATCGTTGCTTCAGTTACAGCACTTGATGAAGAAGCACTCATCAAGGTTTTGACCGAACCAAAGAATGCCTTGTCTCGTCAATACCAGCGACTATTCGATATCGATGATGTTCAGTTGGTTTTCGAAGACGACGCAATGTCTGCGATCGCTCAACTGGCAATGAAGCGCGGCACTGGTGCTCGCGGTCTGCGCGCAATCCTCGAAGAGGTTCTACTTCCTGCGATGTATGACATCCCAGGTCGAGAAGATATCGAGAAAGTTGTTGTGACGGCAGCGACTGTCAACAATGGAGAAATGCCATTGCTTGTTACTCGTTCAAAGCCTCGCAAAGATAAATCTGCATAAGTCTTTAAATAAGTGATGGCCACCAAGTTTCCTTGGTGGCCATCACTTATTTGGTCTCTAACTTTCGGTTGCGAGTACTGCCTCAACCTGAATTTCATTACCTTCAACCCAAGTGGCGGAAGTGATACGTCCCGCTGTGAGCAAATCAGTTTCAGCAAGGCGAGCTGCTGCGATCTTGGCTGCAGGTGCAGTGATGGTTGCAGAAACAATTTCGGTCTTCATCGAAACTTTTGCTTCACTCTTTACCTTGCGGATATCAGAAAGCACATCACTGATCGCATCCATCACATCAGCTGAAGTTGAACCTGCGAACTGTGAAATTGTTTCAGCCTTTGGCCATGCAGAGTTGTGAACTGAACCTTCTTGCCACCAGTTCCAAACTTCATCAGTTACGAATGGAAGGAATGGTGCGAACAGTTTGAGATAGGTCTCTGTAGCAATTCCAAGTGCAGCTTTCGCACTGGCAGCAGCTTGTTCGCCGTTTGCGCCATACACGCGGTCTTTGACCAACTCCACATAGTCATCGCAGAACTGCCAGAAGAATCCTTCTGCTGCTTCGAGCGCACGGGTGTAGTTGAAACCTTCAAAAGCTGCAGTTGCCTGCGTGACTGCAAGTGAAAGTTTTGCCAACATTGCTTGATCTAGAGCTTCAGTCACATCGGCAGGTGATGCGGACTTTGATGCACCAAGTGACAAAGCAAACTTGCTTGCATTCAAAACTTTGATCGAAAGTCGGCGACCAATTTTCATTTGACCAACATCGAATGCCGTGTCAGTTCCGGGACGTCCACTTGCTGCCCAATAGCGAACACCATCAGAACCATGCTCATCAAGCAGATCCATTGGAGTTACGACATTGCCTTTGGACTTCGACATCTTCTTGCGGTCCGGATCCAAGATCCAACCTGAGATAGAAGCGTCACTCCATGGAAGCATGTTTGATTCCAAGTGTGCACGAACAACGGTTGAGAACAACCACGTGCGAATAATTTCGTGTGCCTGTGGTCGAACATTGAATGGCCATACGCGATTCCAAAGATCGTTATCTCGTTCCCAACCACCAGCAATTTGTGGAGTGAGGGATGAGGTTGCCCAGGTGTCCATAACGTCTGGATCGCCAATAAATCCACCTGGCACACCGCGTTGATCTTCAGTGAAACCAGCAGGTGCTTCGGCAGCTGGATCGATTGGGAGATCAGCTTCGTTAGGAACTAGTGGTTGGTCATAAAGCGGATTGCCATCGGCATCAAGTTTGAACCACACAGGGATTGGCACACCAAAGAATCGTTGACGTGAAATCAACCAGTCGCCGGTTAGACCTTCAACCCAGTTCTTGTAACGAACACCCATATGTTCTGGATGCCAATTAATCGAACGGCCACGTTCAAGAAGTTTTTCGCGAAGTTCAACATCGCGGCCACCATTGCCGATGTACCACTGGCGGGTGGTCACGATTTCGAGTGGTTTGTCACCTTTTTCGAAAAACTTCACAGGGTGTGTGATCGGGCGAATTTCTCCGACCAAATCACCAGAAGCGATAAGGATTTCGACAAGACGTTCTTTCGCAGTATGTGTGGTTGCACCTGAAATAGTTTCGTACGCCTTGATGCCTTCAGGAGTAGTAATCCATGATGGTGTCTCAGCAATGATTCGACCATCCCAACCAATGATTGGTCGCGTATCGAGTTGGAGTTCGCGCCACCAGGTAACGTCAGTAATGTCACCGAAAGTACAAATCATTGCAATTCCAGAACCTTTTTCTGGATCTGCAAGATGGTGTGCAAGAACTGGAACCTCAACACCGAAGACTGGAGTCTTTACAGTTTTACCGAACAGCGGCTTGTAGCGATCGTCTTCTGGGTTTGCAACGAGAGCAACACACGCCGGAAGTAATTCCGGACGTGTGGTCTCGATGAAAATCTTTTCGCCATTCTCAGTGAGAGTGAAACCAACGCGGTGATACGCACCTGGTCGTTCACGATCTTCGAGTTCAGCTTGTGCAACAGCGGTGCGGAATGTGACATCCCATAGCGTTGGAGCTTCAGATTGGTATGCCTCACCGCGAGCAAGGTTGCGAAGGAATGCGCGTTGTGATGCGGCTCGAGCATTGACATCGATGGTTTGGTAGGTGTGTTTCCAGTCGACAGAAATTCCAAGTCGACGCCAAAGGTCCTCAAAAACCTTTTCATCTTCAACAGTCAGGCGAACGCATAGTTCAACAAAGTTGCGACGAGAAATCGCGATCTGATCTTTGCCAGGTTCAGCTGGTGGTTCGAAATTTGGATCGTATGGAAGTGATGGATCGCAGCGAACGCCGTAGTAATTCTGTACACGACGTTCGGTTGGAAGTCCATTGTCATCCCATCCCATTGGATAAAAGACGGACTTGCCATTCATTCGCTGGTAGCGAGCGATGCAGTCGGTGTGGGTGTACGAAAAAACGTGTCCCACGTGGAGTGAACCCGAAACAGTTGGTGGGGGAGTGTCTATCGAAAACACCTGATCGCGGGAAGCTGAGCGATCGAAGGAATAGGTTCCATTGGCTTCCCAGGTCTCAACAAATCGAGCCTCAACCCCATCAAGGGTCGGTTTTTCGGGTAAGCGCGGATATAAAGGTGCGTTCATGAGGGGGCATTCTAGGCGCGAGCCGTGAGGGTTCCGTAGGTTACGACCGTGAACAGCGCAGTGGATCCAAGTATCGTGATTGAGTATGAACGAGTTTTGGCGGAGTTGAACTCTCGATGGCCAGAAAACCAGATTGAGCCAAGTCTTACTCGAATTCAATATTTGCTCTCGATTTTGGGCGATCCACAGGATTCCTTCGACGTGGTGCACGTCGCTGGAACCAACGGCAAAACCTCCACCTGCCGCATGATTGAGGGTCTGCTGAGCGAGTTTGGGCTCAACACCGGCCTCACCACCAGCCCTCACCTTCATGATGTGAGGGAGCGAATCCGGATTTATGGCCAGTCCATCGACATCTCACGGTTCATTGACACTTTCAACGACATCGAGCCATTCCTCGCAATGACCGACGCGGAGCTGAGTGAATCCACCGGCGCCAAACTCTCGTACTTCGAAACTCTCACCGCTATGGCTTTTGCCGCCTTTGCCGAAGCACCTATCGATGTTGGAGTTATCGAAACTGGACTAGGCGGACGATGGGATGCCACCAATGTGGTCAATCCATCAGTCGTTGTGATTACCCCAATCGGATTGGATCACCAGTCTTACCTCGGCGACACCATTGAAGAGATCGCCGCCGAAAAAGCAGGAATCATCAAACCTGGTTGCGTTGTCGTGTGTGGGTACCAAGAGCCTGCTGCGCTCGAGATCATTATTGCTCGCGCCCAAGAAGTTGGGGCTGCACTGTTATTACAAGGTAAAGATTTCGCTGTCATCGATCGATCTATCGCAGTCGGCGGTCAAGTCTTATCGATTCGTGGACTTGGTGGGATTTACACCGATGTCATCATCGCACTCCATGGACAACATCAAGCCAACAATGCAGCGCTCGCGATTGCCGCAGTCGAGGCATTCTTCGGCGCAGGAGTTGATGATCGTCAACTCGATCTCGAAGGCACTCGCGCAGGTTTAGCAAAAGTAACTTCACCAGGTCGCATGGAAATTGTTCGACGTGGCCCAACCATCATGGTTGATGCTGCGCACAATCCACATGGGGCTCGCGCGCTTGTCAATGCGATTGCAGATGAGTTTGCATTTGATCGCTTAATTGTGGTTCTTGCAATGCTTGCAGACAAAGATGCAGAAGGTTTTATTGAAGTCATCGAACCGATGGCAAGTTCAGTAATTGTCACTCAATCAATAAGTGATCGAGCACTTCCTGCGGATGATTTATTCAATAAAGTAATTGAAATTATTGATGCAGACAAAGTTGATCAACGCAATTCTTTAGCGGATGCAATTGATCGCGCAATAGAACTTGCCGATGATGCAAATGTTGAAGAAGTATCAGTAGGTATTTTGATCACTGGCTCTGTAGTAACCGCTGCCCAAGCGCGCGCATTACTTGGAAAGCGAACCGCATCATGATGCTAGCGAGACTGGCAAGTGCTGTAGTTGTACTCGAGGCGATTGTTGTTGCATTGACAATTCCAGTCATCAAAGCTTTCGGCAACAACACTGCAGATGTTTCGCTAGTTATCGCTGCGGTTGTTGCATTGCTACTCACACCTGGAGTAATTCGACGTCCTCGGGGAGTCTGGATTGGATGGGCTGTGCAGATTTTTACTGTGTTTGCCACCTACCAAATTCCTGAAGCGTTGATTTTGTCATTGTTGTTTGTCTGGCTCTGGGTCCTAGCGTTGCGTTGGGGTGGTCGTATCGATCGAGACCGAGCGCAATGGTCTGCTGAGAATCCTGAGTAAACTCAAGCCAACTGCCACGAAAGGTGTTCCCATGTCCGAGCGCACACTTGTTTTGATTAAGCCAGATGGCGTAGCCCGCGGGCTCGTCGGCGAAATCCTTGGCCGAATCGAACGTAAGGGTTACACCATCGTCGCCCTCGAACATCGCACCTTGACTCGCGAATTCGCCGAGGCGCACTACGCCGAGCACGTCGGCAAGGACTTCTTCCCGCCACTGGTCGACTTCATTATTTCCGGCCCACTTGTCGCTGCCGTGATCGAAGGCCCGGATGTCATCAATTCTTGGCGCGCAATGCAGGGTGCTACCAATCCAGCCGCTGCCAATCCGGGAACAATTCGGGCTGATTTGGCTACCTCTAACCGCCTCAATCTGACCCATGGCTCAGATTCTTCAGAATCTGCCGCCCGAGAGATTGCACATTTTTTCCCTCAGCTCTAAATCCCTGACCTAAGCGGCTCGCGCAGCGATCGTTACCAATTCGGGATACTTCAGTTTTCGCCCTACGATTACCCCTTGGCGGGGTCATTTTGCCTGCGGCCACAGCACTGAGAGGTTTTGTATGTCCGGTTCATCTTTCCTCGGTCGCGATATGGCGATCGATCTTGGAACAGCTAACACCCTTGTCTACGTTCGTGGACGCGGAATTGTGCTCAACGAGCCTTCTGTGGTGGCAATGGATCGTGACAACGGCAAAGTTCTTGCTGTCGGCACCGAGGCAAAGCAAATGCTTGGTCGTACCCCAGGCAATATCTCTGCAATCCGTCCAATGAAAGACGGAGTTATCTCCGACTACGACGTTTCATCCGAAATGATTCGTTACTTCATTCGTCAGGTGCATAACAAGAGCCG
>JBEBBR010000134.1:0-3269 GCA_041158285.1 Actinomycetota bacterium | reverse complement strand
TTTCGCGATTGATGGTCTTTTCGAAACCTTGCTCACTGTGCTCGATGAATTCGGCGCTTTCCCTGCAGTGATTAATCGAGAACTCGAACGGAACTTGCCATTCCTTGCGACCACCAAAGTTCTGATGGCTGCAGTGCGCAAAGGTGTTGGCCGCGAGACTGCACATGAAGTGATCAAAGAACATGCGGTTGCGACTGCACTTTCACTTCGTGAAGGTGGCTCAAACAATTTGATCGAAAGATTGGCAGCCGATTCACGTTTGCAACTTTCGTTAGATGAAATCAATGCGTTAATGGCAGAGCCTTTGGACTTCAGCGGTGCTGCTCGTTCGCAGGTCGCTGCAGTTATTGAGCAGATTGAGTCAGTTTCATCGCTCTATCCCGATGCAGCGATTTATTCACCAGGTTCAATTCTTTAAGGTTTTACGTGGAGATCTCACCTTCGCAGTATTCACTGCCGCCTGAATATGTTCATCTGTATTCTGGAAAAGTTCGAGATCTATATCGCACTCCAGATAATCAATTACTTTTTGTTGCGAGTGACCGTATCTCTGCATACGACTGGGTTATGCCAACCGAAATTCCAGACAAAGGTCGAATCCTTACTGCACTTTCACTCTGGTGGTTCGAACGTTTACGCGATGTAGTTCCCAATCACGTGATCAGTACAGACGTGCCAGCACAGGTTGCGGGCCGCGCAATGATTTGTGAAAACCTAGAAATGTTTCCGGTCGAATGTGTGGCGCGTGGTTATCTCACAGGTTCAGGACTTGTTGAATACCGCGATACTCACAGTGTGTGCGGAGTAAAACTTCCGGAAGGTTTATTTGATGGTTCGCGACTAGAGACACCAATCTTCACACCTGCGACCAAAGCCGAGCTCGGCGATCATGATGAGAATGTTGATTTTGATCATGTGGTCTCGACGATTGGAATCGATGACGCGACATCACTTCGCGATCTGACTTTAAGCATTTACTCTCGCGCCGAGACCATCGCACGCGAGCAAGGGGTGCTCTTGGCGGACACCAAATTTGAATTTGGACGTCGTTCCTCAGACGGCTCGATTGTTTTAGCAGACGAAGTCCTCACACCAGATTCATCACGTTACTGGCCGGCTGATTTGTGGCGTCCAGGGTCTAGTCAGCCGTCATTCGACAAACAATATTTGCGCGATTGGCTGACCTCACCAGCATCAGGTTGGGATAAGTCAGGTTCGACTCCACCACCTCTGCTGCCGGAAGAGGTCGTCGAAAAGACCCGCGCTAAGTACATCGAGGCCTACGAGCGAATTACCGGAACTCAGTGGGTTTGACCACTCTCAGTCAGCGTTGTTGACTGCCGATTGAAGTTTCGGAAAGAAAAAGGCATACAGTGCGCAGGTGAGTACTCCTGTGAAGGCCCGAACCGGAGCTGATTTCGTCGCCGCTGCCCTCGATTTCATCGATGAATCAGGTTTTGAGGCTCTCACCATGCGTGCTTTGGGTGAGCAAATTGGGGTACATGCCACCGCGATTTACCGCCATTTCCCCAACCGAGAAGACCTACTCATTGCGGTTTCGGATGAGTTGTTCCGGCAGATGGTTGAAAGGCTTGATTCACGTCTTCAAAATCCGCGGGAGCGGATCATCAACGTGATGGTCGTGGCTCGAGAAGTTTTCAGCGAACATCCAAATTATGTGGTACCACTGATCACCCATCCTGGAAATAGTGTTCAAGGTGGAATTCTCACTTTGCAGGTGATTGCCAATCTTGAGGCAATGGGTCTATCCGGTGAAAATCTGGTCTTAGGCCATCAAATGCTTGAGAGTTATGTGCTTGGTGCGAATGCCTTTGATTTCTCGTCGGCCCCCAACCATCTCGAAGAACGACGTCTTCGCCGCCGCCAGCTAGAACATCCAGATTTCGATGCGACCTCTCGTACGCAAGAGCAAATCGAGGCTATCAATCTGAAGGCGTACATACAGGGCGGAAATGCCATCCTCGATGCCTGCGAAGCCCTCGCCCGCGCCTAAAGTCCGTAAAACTCACTCTCGGTGAGGGTAAAAACAGCGATTTTCAGCCATTAAACTACGCCTAGTTTCAAAGACATTTGAAGCTCCCACCCCACTCCTTAAGGAGCGCCGCGTGGCCCGTGTCGTGGTCGATGTTCGCCTCAAGTCAGAGATTCTTGACCCGCAGGGTCGTGCAGTCCAAGGGGCGCTCGGCCGCCTCGGACTCGCTGGAGTCACCAACGTTCGTCAGGGTAAACAGTTCATCATCGATATTGATGGCGAACTCAATGACACCGAACTTGCCAAGTTGCATGAACTTGCAGGAAATCTATTGAGCAACCCAGTAATCGAAGATTACGAATTGCAGGTTGAAGGCGCGTGAGCATCTCGCAGGCCCGGATCGGCGTTGTAACTTTCCCAGGCTCGCTTGATGATCGTGATGCTGCACGTGCGGTGCGTATCGCGGGAGCGCAAGCCGTTTCTTTATGGCATGCAGATGCCGACCTACACCAGGTAGATGCAGTCGTTTTACCTGGTGGATTTTCTTACGGTGACTATTTACGCTGTGGCGCAATCGCACGATTCGCACCCGTGATGCAAAAGCTCGTTGACGCAGCAAACGGCGGAATGCCAGTTCTGGGAATTTGTAATGGTTTCCAAGTTTTGTGCGAATCACATCTTTTGCCAGGTGCACTCATTCGTAACGACCATATGCATTTTGTGTGCCGTGATCAAAAGCTTCAAATCACAAACAACACTTCTATGTGGACTACCGACTTCGAAATGAATGAAGAAATTATCATTCCTTTGAAGAATGGTGAAGGCGGATATATCGCTGACGAAAAAACTTTAGATGCACTCGAAGCTGAAGGTCGCGTTGTCGCACGTTATCTCGAGGTAAATCCAAATGGTTCGCGACGAGACATCGCTGGAATTTCAAATGAACGCGGCAATGTGGTGGGTTTAATGCCTCACCCAGAGCATGCAGTTGAAGCTCTCACCGGACCAACCACTGATGGTTTGGGATTTTTCACTTCTGTTTTGTCCTCTATGTTGCAAGGATCAAATCGATGAGCCGTCACGTTGATACTGTCACTGATGCGGCAGCGAGCCCAGACACACCACAGCCTTACGCAGAGCTTGGTGTCAAAGATGATGAGTACGCGCGCATTCGCGAAATTCTTGGGCGTCGTCCAACCAACTCTGAATTGGCAATGTATTCAGTGATGTGGTCTGAACATTGCTCGTATAAATCAAGCAAAGTTCACCTCGCACA
>JBEBBR010000133.1:0-8814 GCA_041158285.1 Actinomycetota bacterium | reverse complement strand
ATCAAATTTTGCGCGATCTTCGACCGACTGCAAACGTTCTTTGGTTGGTTCATGACCTTCGGTGACAAGGAATGGCATCACTTCGCGGTAAGCCTTGAAGAATGGTTCCATATCAACCACGAGATCTTTTTCGAGTGGAAGACCCTTGATTGCCTCAACAGTTACCGGGTTAGTGATGTCGAGATCTTTGACGAGCGTCTTGCAAGCAAGTCGGTTGCGGCCATTGATTCGAACTGCATCTGAACCGCAAATGCCATGTGCACAGGAGCGGCGGAAGGTGAGTGTGCCATCAATGTCACCTTTGATCGTGTGCATTGCATCCAAAACACGATCGGTTGGGTAACACGAAACGACGTAATCTTCCCAATGTGGCTCTGAGTCCACCTCAGGATTGAAACGACGAATGCGAAATGTGACATCCGTTGCAACAGGGGTTGGGGTTTTCACTGGTGTGCTCATCAGTACTTACGCTCCATCGGCTGGTAACGGGTGATCACAACTGGTTTGTAATCCAAACGAACATCACCATCTGCTTTGTAAGCCATGGTGTGCTGCATGAATTTTTCGTCATCGCGGTTTGGATAATCTTCACGAGCATGGCCGCCACGTGATTCTTTGCGTGCGAGTGCGCTGACACAAACAATTTCAGCGAGCTCAAGCAAATAGCCAAGTTCGACTGCTTCGAGAAGATCAGTGTTGTAACGCTGACCGCGATCCATGATGCCAACGTTTTGGTAGCGAACCATGAGAGCGCGAACATCATCAAGAGCTTTTTGCAAAGTCTCTTCGGTGCGATAGACCTGTGCGTTCATGTCCATGGTCTCTTGCATCTCGCGGCGAAGAATGTGAACTCGCTCGGAACCGTTTGAAGTGCGCAATTTCTCGAGCATGTTCACGACAAAGTTTTCTGGAAGCTCTGGCAGGACTGGCCATTCAGCTGTTTTTGCATATTCAGCTGAAGCCACACCGGCACGCTTTCCGAAAACGTTGATGTCGAGAAGGGAGTTGGTTCCGAGACGGTTTGCACCATGCACAGACACACAGGCACATTCGCCAGCGGCGTAAAGGCCTGGCACTACGTCTGTGTTATTGCGCAGCACGCGAGTTTCGACGTCGGTTGGAATGCCACCCATTGCATAGTGTGCAGTTGGAAAAACCGGTACTAGCTCAGTGACAGGATCGACACCGAGGTAGGTGCGAGCAAACTCAGTGATGTCTGGAAGTTTGGCTTCGATCTGTTCTTTCGGAAGGTGAGTAAGGTCAAGGTAAACATAATCTTTCTTTGGACCTGCACCGCGACCTTCGCGAACTTCCTGAACCATTGCACGCGCAACCATGTCGCGTGGCGCAAGGTCCTTGATGGTTGGTGCATAACGTTCCATGAAACGTTCACCAGATTCGTTACGAAGAATTCCACCTTCGCCGCGAGCACCTTCGGTGAGCAAAACACCAAGGCCTGCAAGACCTGTCGGATGGAACTGGTAGAACTCCATATCTTCGAGTGGCAAACCCTTGCGGTAGATGACACCCATGCCGTCACCTGTGAGGGTGTGAGCATTTGAGGTTGTCTTAAATACTTTGCCGAATCCACCAGTCGCGAATACAACTGACTTGGCGTGGAACACATGCACAGTGCCAGTGGAGAGCTCAACTGCGACAACGCCAGCGGCACGCGGTTTGTCACCGGTCTCATCAAGCAAAACATCGAGCACATAGAACTCGTTGTAGAACTCGATACCTTGCTTAATGCAGTTTTGGTACAAGGTCTGCAAAATCATGTGACCAGTGCGGTCGGCTGCGTAACAAGCGCGACGCACAGCTGCTTCACCATGGTTTCGAGTGTGACCACCGAATCGGCGCTGATCAATGCGACCTTCTGGGGTGCGGTTGAACGGCAGACCCATCTTTTCAAGATCAATAACTGCATCGATTGCTTCTTTACACATGATCTCGGCGGCGTCTTGGTCAACCAAGTAATCGCCACCCTTCACTGTGTCAAAGGTGTGCCATTCCCAGTTGTCCTCTTCGACGTTTGCCAATGCGGCACACATGCCACCTTGGGCTGCACCAGTGTGCGAACGTGTTGGGTACAACTTGGTGAGTACTGCTGTGTGTGCGCGACCGCCAGCTTCGAGTGCAGCACGCATACCTGCTCCACCTGCGCCAACGATGACGACATCAAATTTGTGGATCTCAACCACGATACGTCCTTAACCAGTGATGTTTGGGTCGAAAGTGAAAATAACCAAAGTTCCAAGTGCGATGATGAATGCACTTGCAGTGAACAAGATGGCTTTGAGCCAGAAGCGAGTCTGATCGCGTTCTGCGTAATCGTTGATGATGGTGCGCAAACCATTGGTGCCGTGAATCATGGCGAGCCACAATTGAACGAGATCCCAAATCTGCCAGAAAGGACTTGCCCATCGACCTGCAACGAATGCAAAGTTGATGCGTTGTACGCCACCATCCAAAATGTTCATGATGAACAAATGGCCGAGAACGAGAACGATAAGTACGACACCAGAGACGCGCATGAACAGCCATGACAACATTTCGAAATTGCCGCGATGTGGATTGCGCGTACGTGGGGCTTGAAGGGCTGGAGAACTCATGCGCCACCTCCAAACAAAACAGAGAGTGTGTGTTTGATCATGAAGTAGGTGCCTGGAATCATGATTGCAACCCAGACGCCAACGATGGACCACAACATTGCACGGTGATACTTCGGACCTTTCGACCAGAAATCAACAAGCACAATGCGCAGGCCGTTAAGTGCATGGAATAAAACTGCACCAACCAATCCCACTTCGAGCAAGTTGACGATCGGGGTTTTGTAGGTGTCGATCACTGCGTCGTACAACTCTGGATCGACGCGCACGAGTGCGGTGTCCAAAACGTGTACGAACAAGAACAAGAAGACCGCGACACCTGTGATGCGATGGGCAACCCACGACCACATACCTTCGCGACCTCGGTAGAGCGTTCCGACAGATGCGGCCACGCGCACTCTCCTTCGGTTGAGCTGTACAGACTCCAGCGGAGCACAGATTTACCTGAGGTAAAAAGTGTCCCTACTAACTGCCTAAGCGTAGCGAGGCGGGACTGTTCGTGGCGGAGCAGAAGCCGTGATGTGCCCCACGCTTAAGCGGGCCATGCCATGAAGGTGGGGCGGGTGGCAGGTTCGCGGTCTGCTGCGTAGTCTCGTGATGTGGCTAGCACTGAATCCGGACTCCCCATCGAACCTGTGTATGGTCCACACTCGCGCCCAGATTGGGAGGGGCAAACAGCATTGGGTGAGCCTGGCGAGTTTCCATTCACCCGCGGTATCTACCCACAGATGTATGTCGACCGCCCCTGGACAATGCGGCAGTACGCGGGATTTGGCTCCGCTGCCCAATCCAATGCCCGCTACCAAAAACTCCTCGCCGCTGGCACAACCGGACTTTCCGTGGCCTTCGACTTACCCACACAGATGGGGTACGACAGTGATCACTCATTAGCTCATGGTGAAGTGGGCAAAGTAGGCGTCGCGATCGATTGCCTCGATGACATGAGAGTGCTGTTCGGCGACATCCCGTTAGATCAGGTCTCAACCAGTATGACCATCAATGCGCCAGCCGCCGTTTTGTTGACCATGTATCAGTGCGTTGCCGAAGAAAACGGAATAGATGCGTCCGCGTTAAATGGCACGATTCAAAATGACATCCTCAAGGAATACATCGCGCGCGGCACTTACATTTTCCCGCCAGCACCTTCGATGCGCCTGACTACAGATATTTTCAAATATTGCGCTGAACAACTTCCTAAGTGGAACACCATTTCGATTTCTGGGTATCACATGGGCGAAGCTGGTGCGACTCCCGCGCAAGAAATTGCTTTCACGTTGGCCAACGCAATTGCTTATGTACGCGCCGCAGTGAAGAGCGGACTCAAAGTCGATGACTTCGCGCCGCGACTTGCATTCTTTTTTGTCTCGCGCACAAGTCTGCTCGAAGAGATCGCTAAGTTTCGCGCTGCGCGACGAATGTGGGCACACATCATGAAAAACGAATTCGGTGCACAAGATCCGCGTTCGATGATGTTGAGATTTCATACTCAAACTGCAGGCGTGCAACTCACTGCCCAACAACCTGAAGTGAATCTGGTGCGAGTTGCTATCCAAGCTTTAGCAGCAGTTCTCGGTGGCACACAGTCATTGCACACAAATTCGTTTGATGAAGCATTGGCGTTACCGAGTGAAAAAGCGGCACGTCTGGCTTTGCGGACTCAGCAAGTAGTCGCATTCGAATCAGATGTGACAAAAACTGTTGATCCGTTTGCTGGCTCATATGCCATTGAAGCGATGACAGATGAACTTGAAGCTGAGGCTTTACGTCTCATGGCTCAGATCGAAGATATGGGTGGCGCTCTAGCCGCCATCGACAATGGTTTTCAAAAACTGAGTATTGAACAAAGTGCGTACTTAATTGCGAATCAAATTGATTCAGGTGAACGAATTGTTGTTGGGGTTAATGCTTTCAATGACGAAGAAGCGCATCCATACGAAACTCTTACTGTCGATCCTCAGATCGAAGCTGAGCAAGTTGCAAAACTTAAGACACTTCGTTCAACTCGAGACAACGAGCTTGTTACTCAAACATTGCAGAAACTTTCAACAGCTGCAGAGTCTGATGAAAATGTTGTTCCGCATATTAAGTCTGCCGTTTTAGCAAATGCCACTATCGGAGAAATCTGTGATGCACTTCGATCCGTGTGGGGAACTTACAAACCAGCAGAATTTTTCTAACGTCTCAACCGCACACATCACTTGTAATAGGAGCAGTCAATGAATATTTCAGATGCACAATGGCAACAGCTCATCACTGAGGCTCAGCGAATCATGAAAACTGCTTACGCGCCATATTCCAAATATCCCGTTGGTGCAGCTGCGCTCGTTGATGATGGTCGTATGGTCAGTGGCTGCAATGTCGAGAACGCTTCTTATGGACTGACGTTGTGCGCTGAATGCGGACTTGTATCTCAACTCATCGCTACCGGCGGCGGACGACTTGTTGCTTTTGCATGTGTTGATGCAGCCGGAACCGCATTGACTCCATGTGGTCGCTGCCGTCAATTGCTTTTCGAACATGGTGGTCCAAACTTGCTGATTTGGGATGGCGATCGCATTTTGACGATGGATCAAATCTTGCCCGGTGCATTTGGTCCCGACTACCTGAACTGACCCATTCCACTTTCAAAGCAGAATCTGAGTACCTTTATCTAATGAGTAATCACAAGGCGCCTATCGCGATTATCGCGGGAACAGGCTTTTATTCACTTGCAAAACTTGACCAAGCCGAAACAGTCGTAGTCGACACTTCCTATGGCCAAGCTCAAATCACCAAGGGATTCTGGCATGAGCAGGCGGTTGTTTTCCTTACTCGTCATGGAGCGGGCCATTCAGTGCCACCGCATTTGGTGAATTACCGCGCCAACATTCAAGCTCTTAAAGATGCAGGGTGCGAAGATGTTTTCGCCATTAATGTGGTTGGTGGAGTGGATCCAACTTTGCCTCCAGGTTCATTGGTCTGCATCGATGATTTTCTAGATTTCACCAAGAATCGCGTCAACACTTTTCATGATGGCAGCGGCCCTGAAGGTGTGGTCCACATCGATGTGATGGATGCCTACAATCCTGAACTTCGTAAAGAAATTTTGGCTGCAGCAAAAGCTGTCGGCCAAGAAGTCCGCGATGGCGGTGTCTATGCATGTTTCGAAGGTCCACGTTTTGAATCTCCAGCGGAAATTCGCATGTGTGCATCATTGGGTGTTGCCGTCGTTGGTATGACAGGCGTTCCAGAAGTAACACTCGCGATGGAAGCGAAACTTCGCTACGCCGCTGTTTCGCTCATCGTCAACCCGGCTGCAGGACTAGCAGACGAACCAATTTCCATGGAAGAGCTCAACGCCGTACTCGCGTCATCAAGTGATGCTGTACTCAGCGTGTTTGATCGTGTGATCCAAAATCGAAAGGCCGCCGCATGACAAAAACTTTAATCGAAAACATTGACTATGTAGTAACGGTCGATGAAGCTGGAAGCATTTTGCGCAATGTTTCTATTTTGATAGTTGATGGCAGCATTACTGCAATCGGAACAAGTGCGGAACTTGCTCAACAAGCAGAAGGTGCAATCAAAGTTGATGGTCGCCGCAAATTGCTGCTACCAGGTCTGATCAACCTCCACACGCATTTGCCAATGGCTTTGCTTCGTGGACTTTCGGAAGATGTGGATCTTCAAGGATTCCTCAAACGAGTCTGGGCAGCTGAAGGTGCTGCAATGGATCCGGCAACAGCCGAACTCGGTGCAAAGTTGGGTTCACTCGAATCACTCCAAGCCGGTTCCACCACTCAACTTGATATGTATTTCCATCATGTTGATACACATCGTGGCGCTCTTGCAGTGGGCACACGCCATGTTGGTGGACCAACGTTTTTTGATTTCCCAGGTCCTGACAATCACACATGGGAACAACGACTTGGTTTCCTAGAGTCGTGGCCAGCGGATCTAGCAGCACTGGGTGGCCCTCAGATTCCTACGTCGATTTCACCGCATGGCACCTACACAGTCTCACAACAACATCTCACTGATTTGATTTCAGTGATGAAGACGTGGAACAACCCGCTTCTCACTATTCATATTTCTGAGAATGAACCTGAAAACATTGATGTCCAAACCCGTTTTGGAAAATCACCAACCCAACTCCTTGCAGATGCTGGTGGCCTCACTGGCGAATTCCCGGTGGTCTTCGGTCATGGTGTGTGGTTGTCTCCAGAGGATCGCAAACTTGTGAAGAACGCAGGTGCTGCAGTCGCACACTGCCCAGGTTCAAACTTGAAACTCGCTTCTGGTGCATTGAACTGGATGCAATGGAAAGCCGATGGAGTTCGCGTTGGTGTTGGCACCGATGGTTGCTCATCAAGCAATGATCTCGATATGTGGCAAGCGATGCGACTTGCAGGTTTGCTGGCTCGACTCACCACTGGTCGCGCAGATGTAACTCCTGCTATCGACATTATTCGTGGCGCCACAATCGAAGGTGCACGCGCACTCGGTATGGGTGAAGTCATTGGGTCTGTCGAAATTGGAAAACGCGCAGACCTCACTTTGATCGATCTCGACAAAGCTCATCTCACACCAGTCCATGATGTTCATGCACTTGTTGTATTTGCAGCTGGTCGCGGCGATGTATGTGATGTGTTTGTCGATGGTCAGCATGTATTGCGTGATGGTCACAGCACTCGTATCGATGAGGCTGAACTGCTTGCTAAAGCAAATGAACGTGGTGCAGTCGCGGCTGCAGCAGCGGATGCTTCCTAAGTAGTTGTGATGACTGGTCTATTCGCGGGCGCAAAATCTCAAGAAGTTATTGATGCACTTGGACTTTTGCCACTAGATCACGAAGGTGCGTTCTGGGCGCCCGGCCCACGAACCAAGAACCTCAACAGCATCTATGCGCTCATGACCAACACTCCAGATGGTTTTTCTGCAATGCATGCGTTGACAGTTGATGAAGGTTGGGAATGGGTCGGTGGAGCTCCTGCATCGATGCTGCGTCTTTTTCCAGACGGATCGGGTGACGAAACAATTCTCGATTCAACTAACACAAAATTGATTGTCGATGTTGATGTGTGGCAGGGAACTTCAACCATGGGGGAGTGGACGTTGGTTTCATGTTGGTGTTCTCCGGCGTTTGAGTGGGAAAACTTCACACTTGGTGATCGTGAACTTCTCACCGCGCAATATCCAGCATTCACTGCTCGAATCAAGGAGTTGACTCGAATTGGCTAACAGCGTTTTGGTGACTGGTGCCACCGGACTTTTGGGTCAAGCAATCGTTAATCGATTCGCAATGGCTGGTTTTGATGTAGCAGTGCATTTTCGAAGTGATGAAAACACGGCTACCGAACTCGTAGATGCAGTCAAACTTCATCGTCAAAAAGCGATTGCACTTGAAGCGGATTTTGCAACTGAGAATATTGATGAACTTGCAGATGCGGTCATCGCTACCGCTGACCAACAACTTGGTGGTCTATCCACTGTTGTGTTGAATGCGTCGGCTCAAGATGTAATTCCATGGGATCAACTCACAGCCGATTCCTGGGATTCAATGTATGTCAGCAGCCTGCGTGCGACTGCTTCACTGATACGCGCTGCCTCAAAACTTTTCTCATCAAGTGAAGTTCCCAATAAGTCCATCATCGTGATCGGAAGTATTGAGGGAATCAGACCCGCATCTGGACATGCTCCTTACGCAGTAATGAAAGCAGCAATGCATCACTTGGTCGCAGCAGCAGCCCACGAACTTGGTCCCAAGGGAATTCGAGTCGTCGGTGTAGCACCCGGCTTGATCGACAGCGACAAGGTTCAAGCAGAGTGGCCAGAAGGTGTTGCGCGATTCAACAATGTTGCAGCACTGGGTCGTCCAGTTACTGCAAACGAAGTTGCAAACATTGTTACCTTCGTCGCAACCCCCGCTGCAAGCGGTCTTACAGGTGTGACAATTCCCGTTGATGCTGGTTGGTCTGCTCACCCAGGCTGGTGACCAGATTCATTCCAGCGCGTACAGTTGGATTACACGCAACGTCGCGTAGAGAAATGAGTTCATTGTGCATGCCGTTGAGATCATCATCGCAAAACGAGATGGCCAAGAATTAACAGACGATCAGATCCGTTGGATTATTGATTCGTACACCAAAGGCACAGTTCCCGATGAACAAATCTCATCGTTGTTGATGGCAATCTTTTGGCGCGGTATGACTGACCGCGAACTCGC
>JBEBBR010000132.1:0-2982 GCA_041158285.1 Actinomycetota bacterium | reverse complement strand
GCGGTTTGGCGCATAACGATGGTTGATGGTCACTACAGCAGAATCAGGTACAACATTTCCGGCAACGCCACCAGAGATATAAACAGCCTGCAAACCTTCGCGATATTCCAAACCGTCAATTTCAACTCTGCGAGCTTCATAAGCGTTCAAGCGATTCAATATCTCCGCAGTGGCATGAATCGCGTTTTCACCCATCCACGAACGAGCAGTATGTGAACGTCGCCCATAAGTGCGAACTTCAATTCGCATTGTTCCTTGGCAACCACCCTCAACACCTGCGTTTGATGGCTCCATCAAAACTGCAAAATCTCCAGCAAGCCAATCAGGATGAGTTTCGACAATTCGCTTCAACCCATTGAAATCAGCTTCGATCTCTTCGCAGTCATAAAAAACGTACGTAACATCTCGAGTCGGTTCGGCGATAGCCGCAGCAAGTCGCAATGCAATTGCAACTCCACCTTTCATGTCACAGGAACCCAAACCGTAGAGGCGATCCTCGGTAGCAATCGTGGATCCATCCGCCGCAGCGACTGGCACTGTCTCACCTGATTTCACGATGATGGCCACGTCATTGCCAGATGAGGGGACGGTGTCGAGATGACCACCAATCACTACCCGTTGTGGTCGGCCCAGGTTGGTGCGAGCAACGATCGTGTTTCCGTCTCGAAGCACTTCGAGATGTGCATAAGGCTGGAGGGCTTGCTCCACAGCATCCGCGATGACACGCTCATTACGGGACTCCGAGGGAATGTTGACGACATCGGCGGTGAGACTCACGACGTCTCGAGTGATGTCCAAATGTGCGGCGGGCTGAGTCATGTCTGTACGGTACTCGTGTGAACAATCTTGTGACGAAACCTGCCGCGGCGTTTGGCCTTGCAACCTATTCCGGAACCACATTGCTCGATGCATGGTTTCCGCAACCCGCACTCAGCAGCACTCCAGAGGCCGTCGCTGGGCTTGAGGCAGCAGCTGGTCAGGACGACCTTCGCGACGTACGCGTTGAGGTTGTTTCGACATCAATCGCTGACTTGTCACAACCACCTGCTGATGCCGCGGATGCTTACCTTCGACTTCACTTACTTTCACACCGACTTGTTGCACCTCGCACTATCAATATGGATGGTGTTTTTGGTTTGCTGACAAACGTTGCATGGACATCCATTGGTCCAGTTGCGATCGACAATCTCAACCAGGTTCGCATCAAGGCCCGTTCACAGGGTTTGACTGTCAACATCTTTGGCATCGACAAATTCCCACGCATGCTTGATTATGTGGTGCCATCAGGTATTCGTGTTGCTGATGCGGATCGCGTTCGACTTGGTGCACACCTCGCGGAGGGAACCACAGTGATGCATGAGGGTTTCATCAACTTCAATGCCGGAACTCTCGGTAGTTCAATGGTGGAGGGTCGCATCTCTGCTGGAGTTGTTGTGGGCAATGGCTCCGATATTGGTGGCGGTGCATCCATCATGGGAACACTTTCAGGTGGTGGCCAACAAGTCATCACCGTTGGCGAACGTTGTTTGATTGGCGCCAATGCAGGAATCGGAATTTCTCTCGGTGATGATTCAGTTGTCGAAGCTGGTACATACATCACTGCTGGTTCGAAGATCACTTTGCCTGATGGCGAAATTGTTAAGGCTCGTGAACTCTCTGGAGTTCCAAACATGTTGTTCCGTCGCAACTCAGTGACGGGAGCACTCGAAGCGACTGTTCGTTCCGGTTCGTGGGGTGGGCTCAACTCCGCACTTCATGTGAACGATTGATCTGACATGAATTATCGAAGGGGGCGTCGCCGTAAAAGGTTGTGGTTCATTCCTGTCATCTTGGTGGTGCTCGCTTTAGCCGCCTATCAATTTGCCGGACCACTTTTTGGACATGCACACATCGGCGATTGTGCTGTGACGCGAAATAGCGAAGTTAATTACATGAGTGTCACTGATACGCAGAAGATCATTGCTGATGCCATCGGCAGTAGCAAGAAGATTTCACGTGCATCCATTTCGTGCACGTACGAGCCTTGGACCAAGACAGAATCTCAATCCCTTGAAGAATCTGGACTCACGCTCAGGGCCGAGGGAATGCGCGCTCGAGTCAAAAATGTTTTCGGCAAAATCCCTTACGGTGGATATGAACCAGGTGGAGTTTCCACTGGGCACATACCAGGTTCTGCTCATTACGAAGGCCGGGCTATCGATTACTTCTTTCGGCCAATAGACAATCCGCAAAAGAAAGAAGCAGGTTGGCGTTTGGCGCATTGGGCAGTCGCGCACGCTGGTGAATTGATGATCAATACTGTTATTTACGATGACAAGATCTGGACTCGTCAATCATCGTGGCTCGGCTGGCGAGATTATGAACATCCTTCGGGAGCCACCGATAATCCAATTTTGCGCCACTTGGATCACGTTCATATTGACGTCGACTAAAGATATCTTGAAGATATCTTGACACTTACAGCGAGCGCTGAACTGCCGCAGGTTTTACTATAAACATATGAAAATCACCGCTAAAACAGTTGCGGTCGCTGTGATTGCGATCGTGCTGTCGAGTGCGGGATTAAGCGGAGCAAGTGCGACGCAAGATTTACATACACATCACAGCTCCACAGCTATGAGTGAAGCCTTTCCGGCCGAACAGCATGCAGCCCACGTTGATGTGCAAAACAACTTATTGGCAATTAACTCGCTGATTGAGCATTGTGCATTTGCATGCATCATGTGTCTGTTCACATTCGTAGTGATGAAGTCATCGAAGCGTCTTCACACTCCTTCTGTGGTTGTTGAATACAAAAGTTCGCAAAGATTCATCCACACACAAGTTCTGGATTACATCATTCCTCCCCACAAACACTTGGTTGTGCTTCGGATGTGAGTTGACCTTTCGGTCATTTCAATCACATCTACTTAAGGAAAAAATAATGAAAATGAAATTTGTTTTGGGAAGTACGGCACTTATTGGCGCCTTGGTTTTAAGCGG
>JBEBBR010000131.1:0-12764 GCA_041158285.1 Actinomycetota bacterium | reverse complement strand
AGAACTGACACAAGTGCCCCTTTACATGGCGAAATCTGAGTTACGGGGGCCATGGTAGGTGACATGGCTCATGGGTGTTATCTCCTAGGGTCAGCCTATGGTGAGTAAACGTCCAAGTCTTTCCCTAGGACAGGCCCAGCAGGCTGGGTTGAAGGCGCAGGGTTTGTGGCAAAAACCTAGGTCAACTCAAAGCTCGAAAGCCGATATTCACGCCCTCACGGCCCGTTTTGGGGCCGTTCAACTCGACACCATCTCTGTTCTGGCGAGGTCACATGAGTTAGTCGCCTATGCCCGCTTAGGTGCCATGCCACGAGCCACTGTGGAATCTGGATATTGGCGGCCCGCTCCCCACGCCACCCACTTTGAATATTGGTCTCATGCAGCCTCAATCCTGCCGATCGAAATGTGGCCTCTATTTGAGTTTCGCCGCGAGCAGTTTCGGGAACGAGGTTTCCGGTGGCACAAAACCTCGAACTCCACGGTAGAGCAAATCAAGCGACAGTTGCGCACCGAAGGGCCACTCACCACAACATCCATGGGCGGCGCCAAAAAGGGTTCGTACTGGTGGGAGTGGTCTGATGCAAAAATCGCAATCGAGTATCTGCTCGATATCGGTGAGGTCGTGTGCACCAATCGGATTGGATGGCAACGGCAGTATGACTTAGCTGAACGTGCACTTGGGAAAGCAGCACAACGCTCGACACCCACAATTGAGGCGCTAGAGACTTTGTTGCACGGTTCACTCAAAATACTTGGGGTTGCCACACGAGATGACATCCTCGATGTACATCGACTCAAGGCATCTGGTTCACTCAAAAGTGAACTCATGGAAGCGTGGAACAATTTTGTTGAGTCACCACTTGTGGTTGAGGTAGATGTCGAAGATTGGCCGACTGCATATGCATCCGCTGAAATTCTCTCCCAACTAGACCGGACCAAACCGAACCACAGTGTTTTGCTGTCTCCATTCGATCCAATGATTTGGTACCGACCACGTTTGCAAAGAATGTTCGATATGGAATATCGCATTGAGTCATACACACCTGCAGCTAAACGAGTCTTTGGATATTTCGCGATGCCGGTGTTACATCGCGGCAAACTAATCGCACGAGTAGATCCAGGTCGCGAAGGAACCACGCTTGTGGCCAAGACGACCACTTTCCAAGTTGGACAACTCACAGAAGATGCAATCACTGGAACAGCTGCCGCTTTGAAAGAAGCTGCCCGCTGGGTTGGCTGTAATGAGATCAAAATTGACAACACCGCATCAGCGAAGGTGAAGAAGGAACTTCAACGTTTGGTGAATGCTGATTGAGTTGCATCAGACGAGCGGTCTTTCACCTAGTGGCGTGAGGTATCCCCATTGCACTGCTTGCCACACTGCCTGCGCTCTCGATGACGTGTTGAACTTTGCACCAATGTGGCGTAAGTGATTTTTGATGGTGCTTTCGCTGACAGACAGTCGAAAAGCAATCGCACGATTGGACAATCCCTCCGCAGCCAACTGCAAGATGACATGTTCCTGTTGCGTGAGATGTGGACGACCAGTCGATTTCAATAACGGTGAAATCGGGATCTCAAGAGCTCCAACAATTTCTTCGGCTGATGCATCCCACGCGACTACGCGAGCATTCAAACGTGATAACTCCTGCCTGATGTCATCCACATGTGAATTCAACGCCCACCAGACGACCCGAACATCAAGATCCACTCGTCGAATTCTTTGCATATCTTGCAATGCGGTGGACTCATCTGCTGCTGAAATCAAAATGATGGAATCTGGCGTCGAGTGGGCGATGAGTGATGGTGCATCCGCAACGTGACTGCTCTGTACTGCAATCCTGATATCTCCGCGCAGTAATCGAATGTGCTCAAGTAAAGCTGTCCGATAAATCACAGGACCGCATAGTGCTAATGAATACATAAAAACCTCCGCACTTACAGTGTCGTAAGTGCGGAGGCCAATGTGAGAATTACTTGGTTTCGTGATCCAACCTCTAGTGAATTGTGAATTTCACGAGAGTTCTAGGCAAGTACCTGAGCAACCTTTGCTGTGGAATTGCGTCCATGTCGTGACCAATGATGACGACGGGCGGCACGACGAAGATTTGCTTCCATCACTGCACGTGATTTTTCGAAAGCCCGTTCGGGATCAGCAGCCTCCCCTGTTGCTCTAATCATGTGACCTTTAATAGAGACTGAGATCTCTACGTGCCAGGCATGGCCAACTTGGCGCCGATTGTCATTATGAGCGATCTCGACATCCATCGTCAGAATGCCATTACCAAATCGATCTAGTTCGAGTGTTCGCTCACGAACATGCTCCACCCACTCGGCATCAACTTCGACATGGCGGGAGTGGATAGTCAGAACTGGACTTTGGGGTGATGTCTTAGGTGACATGAGGCCCTCCGATCGGCATTAGACACTCAGCAGATATTTGCTGCTGCGCCTCTAGATTAGAACTTATGCGACGGCTTTGCTAGCACCATTAGTCCCAATTTTTCGAGGATCGTGAACTGACAATGGTGGCGGCACAAACTCTGCTAACTCCCGCATCCTGCAGCGCGGTGACCGCAGATCTCAAAGTTGCACCACTTGTCACAACATCATCAATTACCAAAATGGGTCTGACCCCCACGACGCTCGCCTCAATTGCTCCTGCCACATTGTTAATCCGCTGTTGAGAAGTGAGGTGTCTTTGATCGTGAACTTTTCTCGTCCACTGCAAAGTGACTTCACCGGAACTTTGAGGTGTATCTGCCCTTCGGTTTAGCTCTCGCAACACGTCTGCCATGGGACTATAACCCCGCCGTCGAATCGAAGTGCGCTTATCTGGAATTGAAACGACGATGAAGTCTTTACTCCACCATGTTTGCTGCTGAAGCGCTTGAAGGAGTAGCCGCGCAAATGTCGAGCTATGGCTTCGAACTCCGTGGTCCTTCCACATGCTGATCGCTTGAATGAGTTGGGGTGCCCGCTCTGCGACAGCGACTGAAGGAACACCCAAGATATTTCTCAGTGATTGCGGCCGCCAGGATTCAAGACATTGAGTGCAAACATCCGAACCTGGAATATTGCATGCAATACAAAACTTTGGAGAAATGAGTTCTTTCAAAATCTGAAGCATGCTAAAAGTATGTTTTTACCTCGCGCCTTAATCCACACTCAGTTTGAGACTGTGGAAAATTTAATTTTCACTGACTAATCCACATAGGCCATTGCAGTGACCCGATTGACCAGCGTCCACTCCCCTGCCACAAACTTCCAGACATTTCCTTGAGTGGTGACAGCTACAGCAGGGAGATCAAATCGACTAAACACCTGACGCAGGTCGAAAGGTCCACCAATTGATCGACTGTCAGTACCATCAAGTGGAAGGAAACGAACAGCCGGCTGGTCTACACCTTTGCGAGCCAAAACCATGAGTTCTGTTGAATTTGGCCAACTCGCATCCAGCGTTTCGGTGAACTCTTGCTCGAGGCGAATAGGTTCAGTGAGAGAAACTCCAGTGCTTGAATTAATTACACCAAAGATGTTGAGGTGAGGTTCAGCGCCATCTGAAGTGATGATGGCCACTCTTGCTCCATCTGATGCATGTGCGATGGACAACGCTTTCTGAGACCGAGGCAGGCCAAGTACTTCCTCGATCGGATTGTCACCATTCTTGATCCAGATACTTCCGTCAGATTTAACTAGCCATAATCGACCGCGTAAATCGAAATCAACTCCGACTACATCCTGTGCGACTCGCTCCCGCGTGGATGGATTCGCTGAAGTGGTTAATATCGCCGAACCATTTGAGACGGCTGCAATCTTTAAGCCATTTGCACTGACTGTTAAGGCCTGGACATTCGGCATTGTTCCAAAAGCTTTACCCTCCCCCAAAGGCCCTCGGGAAAGTAATCCTTCATCAACATAAAAGACACCATCCGTTGGTGGCTGACGATCTGGGTTTAAACCCTTAAATTCATTTCGAGAGAGTTTTGAGGTATTCGCAACTTCCAGATTCTGGCCGCCCGCTTTGACTAAAACTAAATTCACACCAGTGGTCGTCGTAAGAGTCCAAACGATTTGCGCCAACATAGCAATACGTTGACTTTGGCCAACTCGCAATGCAGCAGCATTGAGTTCTACCGTCATCAATCCATCAACGTTAGTCACAGCGCCGATAGCCAGTTCCGAACCAGCCGGAATTGCTGTGCGCAACGCTTGCCCCAACAGGCCATCTGGCCCTGCGAGCAGGATTCTCATCAATCGAGTTGGAGCTGTTGAATCGGAGCGTGAAACCCACACCACATCTGGTACTAGTCGCGTGAAGTCATCATTCATGAAATAGATGGTGGAACTTTTGTAATTACGGAAAAAGTCACGCTTTGTCATTAAAGCTGTTTGTGGCGCTGAATCAACTCGCCAGCCGGAATCTGTCTCGACAACAGTGAAATCAATATCGATATTCTGTTGTGAAGCAGTGAGGATGTACCGATGGTCCTCGCCCAGAGTTCCAATATGACCAGTTGTAAATCGAACATCCGACTCAGTGATCATTTGGGTTTGAGAGACACTTTGATCAATGACCAACGTTTGTGTAGGTTGCCATTGATTTGAGGCAGCAGGGGTCATGTATTGCCGAGCGCCTGCATAACCATTTGTAGTTGAAGCTTGAGCCGCAATGAATCCTTGAACGATTTCGTCAGGGGTCATATCTCCGGTAGGTGGTCGGACAATGACTCGGACACTATCGATTTCACCTTCATCGATGACATTGCCTAAGACTTTGACCGGTCCTGAAGTTGGAATTGAGGCACAGCCTGCTAACAATGCAGCGACGAGAACTAATGCAATCTTCTTCATGCATTTTCCTCCAGCCACGTATCGATTTCATCTAGCGCTAGCGGTAAAGGAGCGGAAACTATCTCGACATTCTCGCGTCGCGGGAGGACCAAACGGAAGTTCGCACCTTTGCCAGGTTCACCATCCGCTTCGAGCCAGCCGCCATGAATCCGAGCATCTTCTAGCGATATCGACAAACCAAGTCCTGTGCCACCAATAGTGCGTTGACGAGATGGATCTGCGCGCCAGAATCGGTTGAAGACCAACGCTGCTTCTCCAGGCTGCAAACCAGAGCCGTAATCCCGAACCACAATTGCCACAGAGTTTTCATCCCCAGCAACCGCAACTTTGACCGGTTGTCCTTGTGCATGTTCGATTGCATTCGAAATCAGATTTCGAACAATTCGCTCGACCCGTCGGACATCGCACGGAACAGAGCCAGCAGAGTCACAGAAAACGGATTCGACCTTGACGTTTTGGGCTGAAGCAATTGACTCAAGGCTTTCAGTTACTCGAGACACCATGGCCTTGACATCAACATCATCAATCTCAAGTTTGACGGCGCCCGCGTCTAGTCGAGAAATTTCAAGAAGGTCATTAAGTAGATTTTCAAATCTCTCTGACTGCTGTTGAAGCAATTCAACTGCACGAGCTGATGCAGGATCGAAACTTTCACTCGATGCATAAAGCAGTTCAGATGCCATTCGAATTGTGGTTAATGGGGTTCTGAGTTCATGTGACACATCAGAGACGAATCTTTGTTGCACACGCGACAGAGATTCGAGGCGTCTAATCTGATCTTGCAATGAAACAGCCATGGAGTTGAATGAAGTTGCGAGTTTCGCCAAGTCATCTTCACCTCGAACGGCTAAACGTTCTGTGAGTCGACCGTTACGCAATCTCTCAGCAGATTGCGCAGCTCTTTGAATTGGACGAACAACTTGTCGAGTCAAAAGTAACGAGGTTCCGATGAGAGCTAGAACCATCAAGACTCCTGCCACAGCACTTGCCGAACTCATCAATGACAATGTGGCAACTTCATCTGCGAGTGGGAAAAGTTGATACAACTCGTACTGGCCGATGCCTGGAAGTCGCAACGGTGAACCAACGATGATGCCTGGTTCTGAGTGTCCATCAAGAAACTGCAAGGTACCGATTTGCATTGCTTGTGCTTCTTGTGAAATGACAGCTTGCCTTAAAACTGAAGTAACGCTTTGATCTGAAATTTGGTTGGTGCCGCGTTCAGGCGCACCAAGTGAAACTTGGCCCGTAGTTGCTAGGAGCAAGACTTCGAATTCACCTGACGTTCCGGCTGGCGCGGCCACTGCCGCTACCACTGCTTCAACCATTGCGGTTCTGTCTGCGGTTGTGGCTGCCGCAGGCAAAGAATTGACAATGCGAATTGCGGAAACCAATCCGACTGTGGCTTGAGAGATACTGCTCTTTTGCCTTTCAGAAATGAGACCGTCTCGCACTTGAGTGATCGCGACCATGCTGACACTGCTTGCCACAACGACCGAGAGTGCAACTCCAGTGAGGAGCACGCGAACTGTTAAAGAACGCCTCCACAGCAAGAGTGCATCCCGTGGAAGAGTTTTTAAGGCCTCAAGTCGGCTCATGTATTAGGAAAGCCCGCTTTGTAACCCACACCACGAACTGAGAGAACAATTTCTGGATGTTCGGGATCACGTTCGATTTTGGAACGAAGTCGCTGCACGTGAACATTCACCAAGCGCGTGTCAGCTGCGTGGCGGTACTTCCACACATCTCGGAGCAGACGTTCACGGTTGAAAACAGTTCCTGGATTAAGAGCTAAGTGCTTGAGCAATTCAAACTCGGTTGGGGTGAGTTGAATCTCTTCACCGTTACGCAAAACTTTGTGACCTTTAAGGTCAAGAACGATGTCCCCGATTTCGATCGGATGTTGATCATGTACGCGAAGTCGTGCGCGAATTCGCGCTAACAAAACTCGAGGTGGACATGGTTTGGTGATGTAATCGTCAGCACCACTGTTTTCTAGACCACGGATGATGTCTTCTGTTTCGGTCTTCGCCGTCAACATCACAATAGGTACATCAGATTCTGTTCGGATTTCTTTAGCCACCTCGAAGCCATTGCGACCGGGAAGCATGATGTCAAGCAGGATGAGATCTGGGTTGGAATCATGGAATGCCGCGACTGCTTGATCTCCACGTCCACACAGAACAGTTTCGTAATCGTTAGTCCGAAGGACCAAATCAATCATGCTGGCGATTGCCGCATCATCTTCGACAACCAAAATACGAGTGCTCACGGGTGAATACTTGCACGATTTGATAACAAATTGGCAACTGAGGTCGGTAAGGTGAGCGTATGACAGATTCCCAGTGGTCCAAAAAACAGCCAGATGCTTGGACGGGTGACCCCGTCGGGACACCACCGGCTGCTACGCCCCCACCGACTAGCCACACGCCAGCTGCAGGAGTCACTCCTGCACCTCCACAGCCAGGAGTTGCCGAGAAGCGAATATTTCCGGTGACGCCAATGACTTTCGGAGGTCTATTCTCAGCAAGTTGGGAACTGCTCATAGCCGCACGTAAACGGCTATTCGCGATTGGCCTCGCGATCTGCATCGGTGCCACGGTTACAGGTTTTACCGCCTTGAAAACGGCAATTGATTCTCAGTGGATCGACTCGAATGTTGTCAATGCATTGCGCGGAGTGATGCCTGAATATCTTTCAGATCCATCTGCCGAACTCTCAGATGCGCAATTGAGTGAACTCCTAGGGATTCTTGCCTCTTTGGTTCTGGGAATGGTGGTTTTCTCTGTTCTCATTCTTGGCTTCTTCCAGTGTGTGGGCACAGCGCTTTCACTTCGTGTTACTTCCACTATGGCATCACAAACAAAAACCGTTAAGCCCTCCATCAAGTGGGGCACGATTTTTGGTGCCTGGCTCATTCAAAACTTTGCTCCACTAGTGCCATTTATTCCGAGCCTGCTGGCTTTTTGGTACGGATTCAGTGACCCTTTGAGTGACGCGGGAATCCTCATGTTGGGATCAGGATTCTTGTTCCTGCTCATCGGAATTCCATTTTCGGTTTTGCTCTACGCCCTTTTTATTCCGATGATGCTTGTTGCATACAACGAGAATCTCAGCGGAATCAAACTCATTCGACGCACTGCCTACCTAACCAAAGGCGGACGATGGATGTCACTCTTCTTGGTCTTCATTTACTCATTGATGGCTGGCATGGTTCCTAATGTTGCGGCTCAAGTGCTCGCTGTAATTTCCAACGATCCACTTTCAACACTCGGAATTCTTTCCATCACATTGTCATCGACCCTTGCCTTGATTTTGGCAGTGCCTTTTTCGGCAGCAGTGATGACCGTGATTTACGCAAATCAATTAGTCCGCAAAGATCCAGAAATGGCTACCAAGTTTTATCAGTAGTTTTTCGTACAAAAAGACCGGCGTCACCACGAAGGTGAAGCCGGTCTTTTTGGTTAGTTCTAGTAGCGGTACAACTCTGGTTTGAATGGACCTTCCACATTGAGGCCCATGTACTCAGCCTGTGATGGAGTGAGTTCAGTCAAACGCACACCCAAGGCATCAAGGTGCAAACGAGCAACCTTCTCATCGAGCACCTTTGGAAGGGTGTACACGCCAACTGGGTACTGATCCAACTTGGTGAACAATTCGATTTGAGCCAAAACCTGGTTGGTGAAGGAGTTGGACATCACGAATGATGGGTGACCAGTTGCATTACCGAGGTTGAGCAAACGACCTTCAGACAAAACGATGATTGATTTGCCGTTAGAGAAAGTCCACTCATCAACCTGAGGTTTGATGTTGGTGCGCTTCACACCTGGAGTGTTAGTCAATCCAACGATGTCGATTTCGTTGTCGAAGTGGCCGATGTTTCCAACGATTGCCTGGTGCTTCATCTTTGCCATGTGAGCTGCAGTGATGACATCTTTGCAACCAGTAGCTGTGATGAAAATGTCTGCAGTTTCGAGCACATCTTCGACACGAGCAACCTGGTAACCATCCATTGCTGCCTGCAATGCACAGATTGGGTCGATTTCAGTCACGATGACGCGAGCGCCTTGGCCGCGGAGTGAGTCTGCAGAACCCTTACCGACATCGCCGTAACCGAATACGACTGCAACCTTGCCGCCGATCAATGTGTCAGTTGCGCGGTTGATGCCATCGATGAGTGAGTGACGGCAACCGTATTTGTTATCGAACTTGCTCTTGGTGACAGAGTCATTGACGTTGATAGCTGGGAAAAGCAATGCGTTTTCTTTTGACATTTCGTACAAGCGGTGAACACCAGTAGTGGTTTCTTCGGTGACACCCTTGATACCTGCAGCGATGGTGGTCCAACGCTTCATGTCTTCTTTCAGGCTGCGGTTCAGCAAGCCAAGAACAACTGCGAATTCTTCGGAATCAGCGGTTGATGGATCTGGTGCAGCACCAGCAAGTTCGTACTCACGTCCTTTGTGAACCAACATGGTTGCATCGCCACCATCGTCGAGGATCATGTTTGGACCCGTTCCGCCTGGCCAGCGGAGGATTTGTTCGGTGCACCACCAGTACTCCTCCAAAGTTTCGCCTTTCCAAGCGAAAACTGGAGTTCCAGAAGGTGCGTCTGGGGTTCCCTCAGGACCTACAACGATTGCAGCTGCAGCGTGATCCTGGGTTGAGAAAATGTTGCATGATGCCCAACGAACTTCGGCACCAAGTGCAGTCAAAGTTTCGATCAAAACAGCAGTCTGAATGGTCATGTGCAAAGAACCAGCGATGCGGGCTCCAGCGAGAGGCTTGCTTGCGCCGAACTCAGCGCGCATGGCCATCAAGCCTGGCATTTCATGTTCTGCCAAGCGAATTTCGTGACGACCAAATTCAGCGAGCTTGAGATCTGCGACTGCATATTCAAGACCGAATGGTGGGACCGCGCTTTCGTCGACTACGAAATCGACACCTGCGGCAGTTACAACGTCTAACGACATGAGAAAACTCCTACAAAGAAATGATGTGCGACAAACGGCACGAGACTTCGTTGGTTTGCCTAGAGGAGGGTCGCTCACATCGCGACTCGCAGGCGCAAGTGTAAACCACTTTTGAAAGATGGCCGATTTTGGCCAATCCGCGGCGTTTATTGAGCGCGTTCGATGTCCGGCTCAATGAAAATATAGCGAGATTGAGGGACAACAGCGCGAATCTGACCCTCAACTTCATCCACAGCAACACTGATCTCTTGGGCTGTCATGGTTGGAGTGACTGCCACTTTTGCAGCCACCAATAATTCATCTGGACCAACATGCAAGGTTCGAAGATGAATCAAACGATTAACGAAAGGCGCGGCATCGAGAGTTTTGGAGATTGCAGCGCGGTCCTCTTCGAGAGCTGATTCACCAACCAACATGCTCGTCATTTCCAGAGACAAGATGATGGCGATAACGACCAAAAGGACACCAACCGCCATTGCACCAAGTCCGTCGAATCGAGCATCACCAGTAACTGTCGACAAGACAACACCAATGAATGCAAATAGCAAACCTGTTAGTGCGCCAATATCTTCTAAGACAATGACCGGGAGTTCTGGTTGGCGACTAGCTCTTACAAATTGCCAAATCGTGCGACGACCACGGATGTGGTTGACCTCTTTGATTGCGGTACGAAGTGAAAAACTTTCTAGCACGATTGCAACAGCCAAAACTGCAAGAGCGATTTCTGGTCGACCAACTTCTTCAGGATGTTGCCACTTGTGGATACCTTCGTAGAGCGAATACGCACCACCGACGACGAACAAAACAATCGACACGATGAAACCGTAGATGTAGCGCACACGACCATAACCAAAATCATGATCTGCACTTGTTGTGCGCTTCGCATGCTTGCTACCGATGAGCAGAAGTACTTGATTACCAGAATCGGCTAGCGAGTGGACAGCTTCGGACAGCATCGAAGTTGAGGTGGTGAGGAAAAATGCAACAAACTTTGCTGCCGCAATTCCTAGGTTGGCGATTAAGGCAGCCAAAACTGCGCGCATTCCGCCTTCGGTACTCATGAATTGATGTCGCTTTCGCTAGTCCTGAAGTGTTGCTAGTCCTGAAGTCGTGCTTTGAGTTCAGTGATTGGGCCAATAGGGCTTGGATCGATGTTGAGTGCAAGTGCCGCATACACACTGGCCCAGTCAGTGATGGCAATAAGTGAAGCCAATCGATGAACGATGTGAGTTCCTTGTGCATCAACACGTGTAACTGGGACTCCACGTCGGTCAGCAATGTCGGTCACGATATCTGCGCGTTTTGCCATCTGAGGATGTTCTACAGAATCACGGAGCAGAACCAGGCGGAATTGACGAGTGTCTTGTTCGGTGCGATCACGGAACAAATCTTCAGCGGAACCTTTACCAGCGAATGGTCCATCGAGTACCACAACTTGATTGTGTTGTGATTCAGGAATTTCGCCATGAATCGCAGGAAGCTTTGCATTCTCAGCTAGTTGCGAAATGACACGGTACGAAGCCACTGGACCAACTTCGCCCGTTCCCCAAATCATAGGAAGTGATTCCGCAAATTGAAGTCCCAAAAGTTTGGCAGGGTTGTCAGCAACTGGTTTTTCAACAGCGCAGTTGATACCAATTTCATCGATGATGTCGGCCGCCTGCAGCAGATCTGAATCACCCGCACGAACTACGCCTAGTGATTCACCGATCAAAATCAATGGAGTGAGCAATGTCCACATCGATGCTCGTGGCATTTGGCCGCGGGCATCCACATGCATGACACCACTGCCACGAACGGTTGAGGTAAAGGCATCAAGTTCGGATCCTGCAGTGGTGATAGAGACCAAACGAGAACCCCTACGACCAGCTTCTTGAGCCGCGGCAATGGTTTCTTCGGTAGTACCAGAACAAGAAAGTGAAATCACCAGGTCATCTGCACCGACCCATGAAGGCAGACCGTAACCGCGTGAAGAAACAACCGGGATTGAGCTAGTGGTGTTGGCCAATGCTTCGAGGACTTGGCCAGAGATTCCAGAGCCGCCCATTCCAGTGACAACGATTGCGCGAGGTTTTCCATCGCTTGCAATTTTCGCAATGACATCGCGGTTGGCTTCTTCGAGTCCACGACGAACTTGAGCACCTGCAGTTGCAGTGGCTGCAAGCATCTGCCCTGGATCGTGCGCGAGCATTGCCGCAACATCGTCCAAAATCACATCATCAACCATTGTTTGACTCTCCTGCAATCAATAGCACGGGTATGCCTTCTTGAATGGTAAAAACTGAACCACAACACACACTGACGAATCGATCATTCTCAAACTTGAGTGCGCCGTGTTGTGAACATGGGCATGCCAATAGCTCGCGAATGGAATCGAGGTTGACCTCGTGAGTGTTAGCCACGGATGATTGCTAACACTGCATCGACAACCTCTTGCGTGTGCTGAGGAGTCTTGGTTTCGACATTGAGACGAAGGAGCGGTTCGGTGTTGCTCGCGCGAACGTTGAACCACCAATCAGATCCAGAGACTGTGAGTCCATCGAGTTCATCAACAGTGACACCAGATTGCGAACCGTATGTGGCTTTGATCTGTGCAACGACTGCTGGAGAGTTTTCGACAACAGAATTGATTTCACCAGATTCGGTGTAGCGCATATATGGTTTGAGTAGATCAGAGAAAGTCACACCTGGTGCAGTTTCGCCAAGCGCTGCTAGTGCGTGAAGCGCTGCCAACATTCCACTGTCTGCACGCCAGAAGTCGCGGAAGTAGAAGTGGCCAGAGTGCTCTCCACCGAATACCGCATTCGTCTCTGCCATGGTGGCCTTGATGTAGGAGTGACCAACGCGAGTGCGAACTGCTGTTCCACCGTTTTCGGCAACAACTTCGGTAACCGTGCGCGAGGTAATGAGGTTGTGGATGATGGTTGAACCTGGGTG